>JAFSET010000077.1 GCA_017435615.1 Oscillospiraceae bacterium
GAGCCGCCAAAAGGCGGCGTGGCAATCTCAAAGGGGAACTTTATTCATTCAGATTACCAAAGGATATTGGGAACCTTAAATAATAAATATTTTTTGGCTGGCACGGGTCCTTTAGGATGCACAATACATCGCCTTGCATTTAGAGATTGCCACGCCACTTAAGCGCACTGGCTCGCAATGACAAAACGGTAGGTTTCCGCAAAGTTCAAACAGCTCGATAAACTGGAATTTGACTGAGGCAAAGAACTGCGAACCGTCGGGGATGCCGGTCCTGTCTGTCGGTTTGCCCAGCCAAGAACGTAACTCCGGGATGACTTTACGCCATCCCGGAGTGCATGTTATTGAACCGTCAGTGTTGCCACATCACTTGTGAGTACATTGCCATAATGATCGGTGACCACACAGCGGTACTGGAAACCGTTCCTGGAGGCGGTAGCAGGTACCGTCAAGGTTTCGGTCTTGTTGCCGGTTGCGGAGGCGTTGACCCAGACACCGCTAGCCGGATTGCAGTATTGCCACTGATATTGAAGACCTTCACCGTTTACGGACACTGCAAAGGTTGCGGTTTCTCCGGCGGCCAGAACCACGCTGACCGGTTGCACGGTAACCTTCAGTGTCACCGCATTGAGCGTTGCTGTATTGGAATACACTACATTTTTGTATTGATCCGTAATTTTACAGCGGTATGAGAAACCGTCCTTCGAGGCAGTGACAGGCACGCTCAGGGATGGGGTGTTGCTTCCTGCAGCTTTGGCGTTGTACCATTTGCTTGAGGAAGGCTGACGGAATTGCCACTGGTAGGTTAACTCAGTGCCGGTAGCTGTAACGGAAAATGTTGCAGTTTGTCCGGCAGGCAAAAACTTGTCTTTGGGCTGTTTTACGATCTTTGTGTCCACCACATGAAGCCGTGCCTGCTCTGTGTATTGCACATTGCCGTATTGATCGGTGACCTTGCACCGATAACGGGTTCCGTTTCTGGATTTGGTAACGGGTACACGGAGGGTGGCGGTTTTGTTGCCGGCAACGGATGTTTTGACCCAGCGGCTGTAAGCGTAGCTGTAGTATTGCCATTGGTAGCTAAGGCCCGTACCGGTTGCTTTGACAGAGAAAGTTGCGGTACAGTCTATAGGAACATAGCGATCAACAGGAGAGGCTGTGATCTTAAGTACTACAATGGTCAATTTTGCGGCTTTGGAATACTTTACATTTCCAAATTCATCGGTGACCTTGCACCGGTATTGGAAGCCGTTTCTGGAAGCGGTTGCGGGAATGGGAAGCGTATGGGTCTGACTGCCGGGCATGGAAGCATTTACCCAGGGAGCAGTTGAAGAACTGCGGTATTGCCACTGGTATTTGACCCATGAGCCTGCTGCCTTGACTGTAAATGTGGCGGCAGCTCCTGCAAGCTTGAATTGGTTTGCAGGCTGTTTGGTGACCTTCAGGACCGGCACATGTAAGGCTGCGACATTGGAATATTGCACGACACCGCGTTGATCTGTGATCACGCAGCGGTAACGGTAGCCGTCCTGTGTGGCATTAACAGGAATTTGGATGCTGGGCGTTTTACTGCCGGTGCCTGTGTAATTACTCCATTCGGCACCCAGAAGTGCCCCCCGGCGTTGCCACTGGTAGCTAAGGCCTGTACCGGAAACCTGTACGGAAAATACTGCAGTTTCGCCGGGCTGTTTTCTAACGGTCAGGGGCTGTGATGTGATATAGAATGGGGTATATTGCGTATACAGTGTGGAATTAAGAAGCCTGGTTTCCTGGGAATTTTCCACATTGTTCCACTGTGTGCTCGTACCGGCGTAGAATATTTTGGACAATTTGATACAGGATCGAAATGCTGTCTCGCTAATTGTTGTTACGCTTTGAGGAATGACGACTGTATTCAAGCGTGAACAGGCAGTGAATGTGTTTGACTCGATTTGGGTCATACCTTCCGGAATGATGACTGTGGTTAGACTTTCGCAATATGAAAATGCGTTATTGCCAATGTATTTCAGGCCTTTTCCCAGTGTTACCGATTTTAAAGAATCGCAGTAGGAAAAGGCGGACTGGCCAATATCGATAACACTGCCAGGGACTGTTACTGCGGTCAGGCTGGTGCAATCATAGAATGCCTGATATCCAATGCTGACCAGGCCGTCCGGCAAAACCACAGATTCGAGTTGTGCACACCTTGTAAATGCACAATCGCCAATTGAGACAATGTTTTTTCCCAAGCTCTCGCAGGCCAATTCATAGCATTCATAAAATGCATAATCACCTATAATCCGCAGGCTATCCGGAATTTTTATTTGCTTTAGTGCGGAACACCCGTAAAATGCCTTTTCTTGAATTTGCGTCACACCTTCCGGGATGATCACCTCGGATAGTTTCACACATTTTCTAAATGCGTCTTCTCCAATGACGGTTACATTTTTGCCAATCGTTATGGATTTCAGCCGATCACAGAAAGCGAAGGTAGATTTGTTGATTATTTTGACACCGTTTCCGATTTTTACCGATACAAGATACTTGCAGCCATAAAATGCCGATTTGCCAAGGTAGGTCACGGTGTTGGGAATGGAGATGTGGGTCAATCCGTTACAGCCGGAAAATGCGGAATTACCGATAGAAGTCACGTTGCGGGGAATACTCAGGGAGGTCAGATTGTCGCAGTTTAAAAATGCGCTGTCCGGTATGGCGGACAGGCCGCTTCCAATACGCAAGGAGGTTGCTGCAAAGCAATTAGCGAAAGCACAGTCTCCAATAGTCTTTACGCTGTTTGGAATTTTGATGGAGGAAAGCTTTTGACATCTGGAGAACGCTTCACTTCCAATGTAGGTCACACTGTTGGGGAGGTATGCTTTTGTCAAAGAAGAACATTCTGCAAACGCAAGATCACCAATTATTGTTACAGTATCTGGGATGGTTACTTTGGATAATCGTTGACACCAGCTAAATGCACTTTTTCCGATAGAGGTTACTCCGGTAGGAATCTGGACGGAGATAAGACGACTACAGTCTGTAAATGCGTAATCGCCAATCGCAGTGACGGGATAGCCGCCCAGCTTGGAGGGAATGGTGAACTTGCCGGAAACCGAGGTATCACAATCGGTAATCGTTGCCTTGCCGTCGGAAACGGTATAGGTCAGCTTACCGGAGGTCGCGGCCATAGTCTTGCCGGGGAGTGTGTACAGGCAAAGCACCAGTAAAAGTGCCAGCATTGCCGCCATCACAGTGCGGTTTATCAGCTTTTTCATAATGTTCTCCTTTCGTAAAAGCCCTGTATCTATGGAACATAGAAAATGAGACATTTTCTACCCTGACTATAACACGTAGACTACGGTTTGTCAACACGAAATCCCCACTGTACGTACATATGTGTGCCTGAAAAATGATAAAACCGAAAAAATGAAGTAGGGGACGGTTTCCCGTCCCGCTCAGGCTGACACCGCTGTTCGTTTTTAGACTTATCAGAACGCAGTAAAAAAACACGCCTCAAATAAGAAAGGACAGCTATAGAAACTCCGGGGTGGCGTGGGCCACCCCGGAGCGTTTCTGTTTCATTGTGCCGGGAGCACGGGACTTGAGTGGGAATACCCAACTTGGTCCAGGCCCAAAAGCAGGCGAACGGAGTTGGTCAATTCCGGGGTGATCTCATACAAATAGCTGGAAATGGGATTTTGGTACACCACCACCGGGACCGCCGCGCCTTCCAGATCGTGTTTTTCCAGAACCTTGATGGCATCCTGGGTGCTGTAGACAGGCTCGTCTATCAGGTCCAGTACCGTGTGGCACAGGCCGGTATTTTTCAAAATGTTGAAGTTCCAGGCACCTGGTCCTAACTGGTAAGCATAGACCACCAATGGGTAGGTAGCAAGGGGCTCAAAGGCCGGGGCAGACTGGGCTGCCATTTGGGTGCCGGGTACGCAGACCAGCAGACTTCTGCGAATTTCATCCTGCTCCTGCTGGGTAGGCTCTGTGGGAGCCGGGCCGGAAAAAGCCGGGTCGTAACTGTATAAAATGGAGATATCCGACTGAATGACATTGTAGCGTTTCAGGATTTGGGACATTTCCAGCAAGGTGACACCCTCTCCGAAAGAGAGCAGCTCCTGCCGGGTAGGTTCCCCGGTAATACCGGAACGCAGGCCGCACCGCCAAACGCCGTTTTTCCACACATAGACCTCCAAACCCTTGGCGGTGCTGAGCCCGGCATATTGGGGATAGACAGACAGAATATCCTCGTTCAGGGTGGATACCTCTACCACCACCGATGAAACATTGAGCAGGATCGGCGGATAAAGCTCCTGGACCATGCCGTCATAGGTGACGAGGACCCGATCACCGATCCGTACATCCCCGGTCCACTGAACGGTCACCTTGTCTGCAAGGACCGTTGGGTCGTCAGGCTCTGCCAAAAAGGAGCCGTCATGCACCTCCAAAACCGTAGCCCGGAATTGGTAATCTGTAAATATATCCGATGCAGCGTATTCCTGGGTCCGGTTTAATTCAAACACATCCATCACTTTGCCGTCGGTGAAAAAGGAAATGATATAGCTGTGTCCCTGGGAATTTTGAAGAAATACAGCATCTTTTGCCTGCGCGCTGCTTGATAGCATCCACGATTTTTGAACATCTCCCAGTGAAAGGGATGGGCCGCCCTGTGCTTTCAGCAGGCTGTTAAGGTCCTCAGCGGAAAAAGAAGTAGGCGCTAATGTGCCAAGAAGCTCGTTTTCACCGTCGCCGTAATCTTTGTATACATTGCCCTGACTGTTAATGCTGTAGCGCAGATCGTTTTCGGCCGTTTCCTTTTCTTCCGAAACCACAAAGCTATAGTGGCATACTCCGGTTTCGTATTGATATCCGTACAGCGGTGTTTGGTCTACAGGATCGGTCAGAAAGCACACTGCCACGGCAATGCATACCAATACTGCAATCAAAACCAGCCAAAATGCCGGCTTCTTGTAATTCAGGACCGATTTGATACGGCCTTTGACACCGTTTTCACCAAAGGCCACCGGGCAGGCGCAGATCATTTTCCGTGGGACGCTGCACTGCAAAAGTGCTTCGGAATAGGCCGCTTTACTGTTTACGCCCAGCTTGCGGATGACCTTTTCATCACAGGCATATTCAATATCCCGGCACAAACAGATATAGCCGATCCACATCAACGGACTAAACCAGTATACACTCAGCAGCACAAAGCCCAAAGGCTTCCACCAGTGATCCCTGCGCTTCAGGTGGGCCTGCTCGTGGGCGATCACATAGCTTTTGCAATCATCGGATATCCCGGAGGGCAGGTAGATTCGAGGACGAAACAGCCCCAGCAAAAAAGGAGAACCGATCCGGTCACAGCTCCAAATGTTACTCTCCAGCCGGACTGCCTCTCGGAGCCGGAACCGCAGGCACAGGTAGCTGATGACGCTGTACAGAGCCATCACAACCATTCCCAGGACCCACAGATTAGCCGCAAGAAACCCCCAGATCTACAGAGGATTTGCGCTGGCATAGGGGGCAGGAGTGAAAGAACCGGCAATCACCGGATTGACGATGGCATTGACCGCATCGATACCGGAATCAATAGCCGGAGTCCAGTCCATCATAATGTCTGCCGGGACCGTTTGAGTGCTGGGGATCAGGCTCAGCACACTGGGGATGGAAATGGGCAGGCAAAGCCGCAGACCCACAAGCCCCCATAAAAAGCAGGAGATGGCCTTAGGTGCTTTTTTCAGCAGCGGCCGCAGCAGCAGTACCGCCAGCACAAGATAGCCCGCGCTGATGCTGATATTTAAAAATCGGATAAAAAGCTGCTCCATACTCAGTCCTCCCGGTGGTCGGCAATCAATTGCCGAAGCTGATCTGCCTCCTGCTGGGTCAGCTTTCTGCCGCTGGTAAAGGCTGCCAGGAAGGCAGGCAAAGAGCCTTGAAAGGCTTCGTTTACAAAACGCTGGCTTTGCCGGGCGTAAAACTCCTGCCGGGACAGGCAGACGCAGACGGTGCCCTTTTGATTTTGAAACAGGCCCTTGTCGCACAGTCGCTTCAGCACTGTGTAGGTAGTGGACTTTTTCCATCCCAGCTCTGACAGTGCCAGCTCCACCAGCCGGGAGGAAGGTAATGGGGCGTTGGCCCAAATAATGTCGGCAAACCGGGACTCAATGGCCCCAAGCTGAATATCTTGCATCACAATACCTCCTTTGGTCTACTTTTGTAGACTAATCATAGTTTACATTATGTAGACCAAAAAGTCAATACCCAAATTCCAGTTTATCGAGCCGATTGCCCTAACGGGCAATGGCATTCTTCGAATGCCGGGGAAACGGATTGCCACACCAGTGACATCGGTCACTGGTTCGCAATGACACCGCTTTAGGTTTTTGTTTTGCTGCAAAAGGAGAAAAAATGTTACGCATCAGCGTTTTTCCTGTTTAACGAAACGGTAAAAACCTACCGACTTGTCATTGCGAGCCAGTGCGCACACTGGCGTGGCAATCCGTTCTCTTGCAATGCGCAGC
>JAFSET010000078.1 GCA_017435615.1 Oscillospiraceae bacterium
CTGGGAGCCGGTTGCGAAGGACGGTATGTACTATGTGGAGGTTGCGGATATCAATCCCCAGGACTACAGCAGCCTGATCACGCTGGCGGCAACCAAGGGCGATCAGAGCCTGACGGTGTCCTACAGCCCCTTAAATTACATTATCCGTATGAGCGAAAAGGGCAGCGATAGCCTGAAAGCATTGGTCAATGCCCTCTACGGCTATCATGCAGCCGCTGTGCAGTATGTGCAGAATGTAACGGCGGATTATGAGGTCGTGAAGGGCGCGGTATCTGTTGAAGAGGGCGTTATGACGATTTCTGAAGCAGATACCTTGCTGCTGCACAAAAGTACCGTACTGAACAAGGGCAGTTTCTCTGTAGATTTGAATACGCTTACCAACGCCAATGCGGCGGGTATCGTTTTTGGCGCGGATGACGAGGCTCAGAGCTATTACCTGTTCCGTATGGGTAACGGCAGTTTGGCAGAGCTGGTGAAGGTGGAAAACGGTACAGAAACCGTTGTGGATAAAGGCTTCCTGCCGGCAAACCGGAGAAAAGATTGCACAAACCGGCTTACTGTTATCCGGGAAGATAATGAAATTTACTGCTACTTCCTGAGCGAGCATTACGGAAAGACCCATTGCTACGCTTATTACGAAGATGCAAGCCCCTTGACCGGCAACCGTGTCGGTCTTTGGGCGGCTTCGGCAGAAACCGTTTTCAGCAATGCGCAGCTTTCTGCCAATACGGAAACCCGGAAGGCAGAAGTGCTGATCTTCGGTCACTCCTACACCGAAATGTGGACAGATTATGCCGATTACTTCCCGGAATACCCCTCCATCGACAATGTTGGTTTGGGCGGCTCTGTGGCGGTTCAGTGGGAGCAGTTCCCGGACGAATTAGCAACCTACGAACCCAAGTTGGGCATCTATATGATCGGTATTAACGATTTGACCGGCGGAACAGCACCCAAGGCAGTGGTCAGTTCTATGGAAAAGACGCTGCTGCAGATCAAGGCGCTTGTGCCTGACTTTAAAGTTGTGGTCACTGCCGTAAACCATTGCCCCAACCGGGCAACCATTACCCAGCAGATTTCCGAAACCAATGCGCTGATGCGCAATCTGGCAGCTTCCTACGATTGGATCTACTATGCAGAAACAGAATATGCGCTTTGCACAGATCCTGCTGATCCGTTAACGGCCGATGCAAGCTTGTTCTCCGACGGCCTGCATCCCAATGCCGATGGCTATGCCATTTTGGTAGAGGCTATCCGCAGCGCCGCTAAGGGCGAAAACCAGCCTGTATTTGACGAAGAGCTGGCTGCTGCCCAGCTGGCAGAGGTGAAGGCTGCAAAGCTGGCCGCTTTGAACATCTACGGCGAGAATTCCTATACCGCTGAAAAATGGGAAACCGCAAAGCCTTACTATGAGGCAGCTGTTGCGAAGATCAATGCCTGCGCTACAGAGATCCAGCTGCAAAATGTGGATCTTTCTGCAGAAATTGCGGCATTGGAGCAGATCCCCAACAAGAGCGTTGGCGTTATTGCCCACATTATGGACCCCAAAACCAGCGATGTGCGCGCCGCGATCGATTGGACAAAAGTGGATGATTATACCGTAAGCGCCGACGGCTATGTGTACGCGCTGGATAATACGGCGGTATACGCCGATTCTGAGGTGGTATTCAAAATGTCCAACCCCTCTGCCGGCGTAGGTACGGCAGGTGTACTGCTGCGTGGTAAAAAAGCGGCAAACCTGGGTATGTTCGGCTATTTGGTCAATGTCAATACAAACGGCAATTATATTCAGATCTACTATCTGAATAATTCCTACAATAACGATAAAACGGAAACCATTACCAAGTACATCGGCGGCATCGTGCTGAACAATTATAACATCAATGCTGTAGATACAGAATTTTATGCAAAGATCGAAGGCGGCACCCTGTATGTAAATACTTTGGAACGGCATTTGAAGGGTGAGGCCAATATGGCGGCCATCGATCTGACCAATGGCGGCGCATATGAGATCTATCCCCAGGGTCATACAGGCATCCTGTCCTGGACTACCTCTACCTTCGATCTGCAGCTCAAGCGCTACGCAGGCGTGGAGATCGATACCAATAAGGCGGATGAAATTCTGGCAAATCTGCTGAATGCCGAAACCCGTATGGAACGCAGTGCGCTGGATTGGACCAAAGTGGATGACTACACCATCCGCGCCAACGGTTTGAACTATGCCATAGATTCTACAGCGGCATATGGCGATTCCGAAGCAGTTATTAAATTGATCAGTGACAGCAAGATCGGCACAGCCGGCTTGTTGCTCCGGTCCGCTGTCACGGAAGGAAAAGGTGTGAATGGCTATCTGGTAAATTTCAACACCAATTCCAATTACATCCAGATCTATCGTCTGAGCAATAACTATAACACGGACGGCTCTACCGGTACTCACACCTATGTGGGCGGTATTGTGCTGAACAACTATGACCTTACAGCAGCCGATACAGAATACTATGTAAAGATTGAAGGCAGCACCCTGTATGTCAACACCGTAGAAAGACAGCAGGCAGGCACTAAGATGCTGGCCACGGTGGACCTGACCAAGGGTGGCACGCTGGAGCTGTACGAATCCGGCTATACCGGTGTGTTGTCCTGGGCCAGCGGCGTGACCTTTGACCTGCAGATCGAAGACTACCAGGCCTTAGCATAAACAATTGCATCATAACAGGGGCCGTCTCAAAGTGAATGAGACGGCCCCTAAAAATAATGAAAATCCATCTGTTGGGAACGGCCTGTGTGCCGTTCCTTCTATCATCTTTTGATGATGACAGAGGTCAAAGGAGCCGACAAGACAAACAACGCGAGCCTGTCGGCGTACATAGGTACGGTAAGGCTCGAGCTTAAGCGGTAAGTCAAAATGCCTTGCGCAGCAAGATTTTTTTACCCCACATCCGTCAAAAATCAAAGATTTTTGACACCTTCTCCCCAAGGAGAAGGCTATTTTTTATTACGCATTTTGACGGTTGGCGGCTTTTTTGACACTCTGAGCCCCCGGTTTTCAAAAGAAGACCGGGGGCTCTCAGTCTGTCAAAAAACCCCTGTCATTGCGAGATAGTGCGCTTAAGTGGCGTGGCAATCCGTTTCTCAAAAAATTCCGTTTTTGCTTATTTTTCAGGTAAAACATATACTTTTAGGCACGAATTCCCACGTCGCTTGCGTCCGCAACGGGAACACCCATACCGTGGGCCATCACATAAGAAGAGCCCATGGTCTCCATAGATTGCTGATCTACCACCCATCCGCCTAAGCTTTGGAAGCTCTCGGCTTCTATAAACAGATTGCTCATAGGGGATTTACCTGCTTGTCAATGCCCCAGACGGTTACATCCTCCACAACGGCCCGTTGAGGAAGCTCCGCAACATACAAAACCGTTTCGGCAATATCCTCCGGCAGGAGCCGGTCGATGGTATCGCCGATGCCGCAGGAGCGCTGGAAGACGGCGTTTGCGAATGTATTCGCCGACGGGGATCCCCACCACAAAAGAAAAGATCCGCCGGAATTCATAGACCGAAAGGCCGGTCATTTGCGCAAGGGTCTCACAGTTGATCGGTTCGGTGATGTGAGCCTCGATATAGTCGATCACGCCGTTGACTGATCTCATTCCGTTAAAAATAACAAGCCCCCCTTAGAAAATGTACTGCTATTATACCATAGGAAAATAAGAATTACTTTATATTCTTTGCATTTTTTGATTTTTTCAGAAAACACAGGGAAAGGACTTATCCCGGACTTTTTTGATCCAAAGACGGCTTGTCACATTGGTAGTAGGATGGCGCTTTGCCAAAGCGTTGTTTGAACATTTTGGAAAAGGTGTAGATGTCGGAGTAGCCAACGGAAACGGCTGTGGTGGAAACACTGTAGCCCAGTGAAAGAAAGGTTTTCGCCTGTTCCATGCGGTATGTGATCAAATACTGCTGAGGAGAAAGTCCTGTTTGCCTGGAGAACAGGTTGGAAAAGTAGGTTCTTTCCAGGTGAACGGTGTCCGCGATTTGCTGGACCGTTAAAGGTGTCATATATTGGGAATGGATCAGGTTCAAAGCCATATCAATGGGATCGGTTTCTGTTCGGTTTTCCTCCATTAAAAGGGAAAACAGCTCCCAAAGATGGGCAAGGATAAATTCTGTTTTTCCGCCGTGAAGATTATGGGAAGCCTTCATATGCTGAAAGATACGCAAGGCTTCGGGAATGTGGTAATAATCGTTGAGCTGTAATGGGGGATCACCGGAGAAACCTACCCAAATATATTCCCAGGGATCCTCTGCATCTGACTCGTAATAAGTCTCGGCAAGGGGCGGTATGACAAACATCATACCGCTTGTGAGGGTGTATTGTTTGTTGTTGATCTGAAAAATACCCTTTCCGGAAACAACAAAATGAAAAACCCAATCCAGCCGTGTTGCTGGCCCGTAACCGTACGATTTTGGGCATATTTGGTAGCCAAAGAACATCGGATTTACGCCGGGATAGCTTTTATTTATGATGGTTTCACAATGCATGACGGACCTCCAAAACAACAAAAAGACAAATTTCTTGTTTCATAATAACATTTGTTTTCGTCTTTTGTCAAGATATAATAAAAATATCCGGAAAGAAGGAGCGTTTTTTGTGAAAATTGAGATTACTCGCCTGCCTGACGAATATTGGTGGGGCGGCGCCGTTGGTGACGGCGTCCGTATGCCCTTTGGCGAACAGGATATAGAACGAAACCTGAATGACTGGGTTTTGAACAATCAGGCGTCAGCATCGCTGATGTCCAACATGGGACGGTATGTATACAGCAAGGAGCCGTTTCATTTTTGGTTTCACAATGACCGGCTGATCGTGGAAGGTGAAGATTTGATCACCGGACAAGCCGGGAAAACATTGCGTTCCGCCCGGAAATACCTGGTAGAAAATGCCTATCATCCCGATGGCAAGCTGCCTCACAGGGATATGTTTTCCAAAATTCAGTACAACACCTGGATCCAAATGAGCTACGAGCCTTCACAGGAAAAGGTTCTGGATTACGCCCAAAGCATTTTGGATCACGGCTATCCTGCCGGTATTCTGATGCTGGATGATTGCTGGAACCAGGATTACGGCGTATGGGAGTTTGATACGGCTCGTTTCCCCGATCCCAAGGCGATGATCGACCGGTTACATAGTATGGGCTTTTCCGTTATGCTCTGGACCTGTCCCTTCGTCAGTCCCGACAGCCGGCAGTTCCGCTATTTGGAATCCAAGGGCTTCCTGGTCAAAAATGCCAACGGCGAGCCTCATATTGCCAAGTGGTGGAACGGCTACAGCGCGGTGCTGGACCTGACCAACGAGGGCGCTGTGGCGTGGTATACGGAGCAAACCGACCGTTTGGTTCGTAATTACGGTATTGACGGCTTTAAAATGGATGCCGGTGACCCGGAATTTTACCCGGAAGACTGTGTTTTCCATAAACCGATGCGCAGAGCGTGGCAGTCCCATCTTTGGGCGGAGATCGGAAGCCGCTGTTCCATGAATGAATTGCGTAGCTGCTTTGCCCAGGAATGTCGGGGTATCACCCAGCGCATGCAGGATAAGACCCACGAATGGGGAATTGGCGGCATGGGCGAGCTGATCCCCAACGGTTTGGCTATGGGCTTAGTTGGTTACAGCTACCTTTGCCCGGATATGGTGGGTGGCGGTATGTTAGGCGATTTTAACAGTCCGAATTTCTCCTTCGATCAGGAGCTGTTTGTCCGTTACGCCCAATGTGCCGCACTGATGCCCATGATCCAGTTCTCCCTGGCACCCTGGCAGGTGCTGGACCGGGAGCATGCAGAGGCCTGCAGGAAGGTTCTGCAGATCAGAGAACAATACTTAAGCAAGATTTTGGAGCTGGCGGAGCAGTGCCGCGTGAGTGCGGAACCCATCATTTGTCCGCTTTGCTACCATTACCCGGATGAGGGACTGGAGAAAACTACCGACCAATTCCTTTTGGGGAACGATATCGTAGTGGCGCCGGTGGTGGAGAAAAATGCCCGGAAACGCACCGTACACCTGCCACAGGGCTCTTGGCGCGGAGCGGATGGACGGCTGTATACCGGCGGTGTATGGGAAGTAGATGCGCCGTTGGATTATTTGCCCATATTCACGAAAGAGAACATCCAATAAACCTGTTTTGGAAAAGAGGGTCTTTTATGAGCGCGATTGTTGCTGTTGAAAACGAAGCGTTTAAATTAAAAATAAATGCCGCGGATAAGACCTCCCATAATTTTACTTCCCGATCCCACTGCATTGCGCTGACGGCCTGCCGCAACAGCTTTGCGGCCTTTCAAATCGTGATGCAATGTACCTTCCGGAGCTGTATCAATCTGAGTGATGCGCCCTGGTTTTCGGAATACAGTGATGCCAGCGTACTTTCTGTTCGCCACGACGGAAAGCTGCAGCCGATTTTCAATCACATTGGTATGCATTTGGGGGATGACGGATATCTGTACGGAGACTGCCTGAAAAGTGATGCTGTGGTGGATGCGGAGGCAGATGTGCCGGCAAGCGTGTTTGTCCGGTTTGAAATTCCAAAGGATATGGCGCCCGGTGAATACAGCGGTACTTTCCATGTGTTTTCCTCGCACCTGTTTGACGATGAGGTGTTGGTCGACAGGATCCGGTATACCCTTACGGTCAAGGACGTTGTTTTGCCGGACCCCAGGGACCATAGCTTGTCCCTGGACCTGTGGCAGCATAATTGCAATATTGCCCGGAAGGCAGGCGTGGCCAACTGGTGTGACCGCCATTTTGAGATCATGGAGCAGTACATCAAAACCTTGGCGCATCTTGGACAGAGCAGTGTGACAACGGTGGTTTCCGAAATTCCGTGGAGCGGTCAGCGGTGCTTTCAGAACAAAGAAACACCGTCAAATATGTTTGAATATTCTATGGTCAGCATCCGGCAGGAGCCAGACGGAAGCTATACATATGATTACAGCGTGCTGGACCGTTATATTGAGCTGTGCTTTCAGTACGGCATTGACAAGCAGATCGACATTTTTGGCCTGATCAACAACTGGGTATCGGAGGATGACGGCTTCTCCAATTTCACGGAAACACCGGAAGCCATCCGTATTCGCTACCGTATGCCGGACGGCTCCTTTCACTTCATGAAGAAGGCGGCTGACATTGAAAATTATATAAAAGCGCTTTACGGTCATTTTTTGGAAAAAGGATGGCTGGAGAAAGCACGGGTTGTGGCAGACGAGCCTGCAGACCACGAAAAATTTAAAAAGAGCTTGGAAATGATCAAGCGGTTGGCTCCGGGCTTCCGATATAAGGCGGCCTTTGGTAAGAAATCCTTCTACGACGAGTTTCAGGATACAATAGAGGATTTTTGTGTAATCCTGACTGGTCTGACAACAGCAGCGGAGGAATGGCAGCGTGTTTTTCAGGAAGATAAAAAACACAATTTTACCTTCTATGTATGCTGTTTCCCCCGGTGTCCGAATACATATCTTTTCAGCAATCTTTTGGAAACCCGGTATCTGGCGATTTTAGCGGACTACTTTGGGTTATCCGGCTTCCTGCGCTGGAATTATACGGTGTGGCCCCGTGACCCCGGCCGTGATATTCGGTATCCGCCGTTTCCGGCAGGAGATACAAATTTCGTCTATCCGGGCGCAGATATGCAGCCGCTTTTGACCCTGCGGTACATGGCGTTGCGCCGCAGCATAGAAGATTACGAGCTTTTGACCATGGCGCGCAGCGCAGGGGAAACGCAGCTTGCGGAGAAAGCCCACGGGCGCATCCTGACCAACCGGCTGTTCAGCCGGTTCCACGATGAGTGGAATACCTTTTTGAATTTTGAAGAAATGTCCGCGGCAACTTATGAAGACTACGAAAAAATGCGAAAGGAGATCTACAGCGTGTTGGAAAAGGCTGCAAGCATACAGTAAGCCTTTACAGTTCCCTAAAATATGACATGAATTTCAGTATTACTTGGAAATGAGGTCAAATATATGAAGCAGAATAAAAGAATGTTAAGTCTTCTGCTGGCTGTTTGCCTGATTATCGGCTTCCTGCCTGCCATTTGTTTGGCGGCGGAAGCGGATACGCAGGTGTTAAGCGTGGCGGATATTGCCAGGGGGCAGTATCTTTACTACGGCGAACACAAATGGCTGGTGCTGGATGAGACTGCCGACAATGTAGGCCAGGCCGGTATATTCCTGCTGTCAGCCGATGTGGCGGCCCAGAGCATCCGGTTTGAAGACAGCGGCCTGACCAATGCGTGGGATGGCAGCGACGCAAAGGCCTGGGCAGAAGCCTATGCCGCTGAAGTCTTTACCGAAGCAGAGCTGTCCGCCATCAAGCCGGTAACCAAGGAAGATGCGGCAGGCACATACGCCGGATATGCATGGCAGGAAACCAAACTGAACGGCGAACAGGTATTTTTCCTGTCTGCGGAAG
>JAFSET010000079.1 GCA_017435615.1 Oscillospiraceae bacterium
GTTAACAATAATACCCATATCTCCCACTGAAATATAATGCGAAAGCATCCAAGAACATGAGCCTAGGAGAAATTGATTTACATCAAACGAAATATCTGTCGCAAGCAAAAGCACGCCAATAAAATTAAAAAACATATAACTGTGAATTAAAACATTATACAATTTATTCTTTATCATAAACTCCTCCTTGACGTGACAATTTACTGAAATAATCTAAAAAAAGCCTTTTGTAGGAAATAGAGATGCCCTTCTCCTTCTTCTTTATAATCAAAATCAGTATGTTTTGCCGTTTTCGCTATTGAGCCAAGTTGGGCGTATCTATTGTGAATATCCCACTCTATAAGCAACGAATCAATCGTTCTTCCCCATTTGTGCCGGGATAAATAAAAACTGTCGTACTTGTAAAGTATTCCTAACATCTCATATTGCGCATCCCTGGAAGTAATACGATCCGAGTTTATTATTTGAATATTCGGGTTGCATTCTTCAGCTCCAGGACAGTTAGCTTCACAAGCTCGACAATCACGCACAAAAACGAGTGATGAATGTACATCAGAATAAAAAGCTGCTGTTTCTTCAGTCAATTCGGCTCCATTTGTTACAACAACTGTACCTACAGACGATTCGTATGTAGCCATTACGGGAGAAGGCTTTCTCTGATACCCTCCTATATATTCCCAGTTGTCGTGACACCAATTTCCTTTTGCATCAAAATAACAGGTTCCTGTGTAATCAACATAATTAACTGGATTATTCCCACAATACACAAACATATTATTCCCAGCAAAGCCTTGCCCAGTTGCTACAAAGCCGTCCGCACTAATAAATCTACCCCACTCAGGATTATAATACCGACTTTGCAGGTAATACAGTCCGGTCTCCTGGTCGTACACATATCCACGATACCTCAGGACATTATGCACACCCAAGGAATCCTTCAAAGAGCCGGTGATGCTGCAGATCTTGCCGTAGGCGTCGTAGACGTAGTTGACCACGCGCTCATTGTCTTCGGTCTCCCGGATACCCACCACGTCGCCTTGCAGATTGGTGTCCACGAAGTACAGCACATTGTTGTACCGCAGGGAAATGGGTCTGCCGCTTTCGTCGTAGTTGTAGCGCACCAGCTTGCCGTTGTATTGCACACGGGTCAGTCTGCTGCCATCGTAGATGTAGGTATAAGTGTTTGTTCCGTCGGTACGGCCAATGCGGATGCCATCGGCATTATAAGAATTGCGCCAGGTTTTGGTTTTTAGTTTTATTTGCACAACATTGGAATAAAGCTCCTGTGTGCCATTTGACACTTTGCACCGATATTGCATCCCCAACCGGGCACTGTTGATCGTCAGCCCTGACAGGGTATTGGTCTTGTTGCCCTCGGCAGGAGAATTGCTCCATGAAGTGCCGCCGTTGCTGCTGTACTGCCACTGGTAGGTTAGGTTCTGTCCGTAAGCCCGGACAGAGAAGCTTACCTCGTCCCCCAAAATGCCCCAGGCATTGCTGGGATTACGGGAGATGGCAAAACTGGTCATGTTCAGGGTTGCGGTATTCGAAATAACCTGATTGCCCTGATCGTCGCTGACGATACAGCGGTACATTCTGCCATTCCGCGCCTCGGTAGCATTAAAACCGGTAAGGGTACTGGCATTATTTACTGCTGCGCCGGAAGTACTCCAGGTTGCGCCATCGTCGGTACTGACTTGCCATAAATAGGATAGATTTTCTCCTGCTGCCGTCAGGCTGAAGCTGACAGCAGAACCCTCTGGTCCGTAGAAATTGTTGGGCTGATTGGTAATGGCAATGGGCACCATAATCAGCTCGGCTGTATTGGAAATAAGCTGATTGCCGTCACCGTCGGTGATGACGCAGCGATACAGTCTGCCGCTGCGGCCTGACGTAATATAAAAACCGGAAATGGCGCTGGTATTATGGGTCTCGGCAACAGAATCGATCCAGGTGCTGCCGTTTGGCTCCTTGTATTGCCACTGGTAGGTTAAGTCCTTGCCGGAGGCTTTGACGGAGAAGCTTGCATTTGCGCCGCTAACACCCTTGCAATCCTTAGGCTGGGTAATGATGGCAAGCTCTACTGCTACTGCATGGGCAGCCAGCTCTCTGCCACGCTTCCAGGTAAAGGTTTCAATGTTGCCGAGATTCACCAGATTGCCCACAT
Source organism: Oscillospiraceae bacterium (assembly GCA_017435615.1). Lineage (GTDB taxonomy): Bacteria > Bacillota > Clostridia > Oscillospirales > Oscillospiraceae > Faecousia. The sequence goes on from JAFSET010000079.1 coordinate 2,168, forward strand.
TATCATAGGTGGCAGTCATGCCGTCGATCTCGGTCAGCAGGTCGCCCCAGCCGTCATTGCTGCCGTATGTATAGCTGAGAGTGTCTATCGCTGTTCCCAGCTCGCCGGTGGTATACTCATAGGTGTTTTTTGCAATGATATTACCGGCGGAATTATAGTACCAACGGAAGGACTTGCCCAATTTTTGGTTATCCTCCCGGATCAGGTAACCTGCGGAATTGTAGGTATAGGTAGTTTCGTTGGTGTCAGGCTTTACCGTTTTAATATACCCCTTGCTGTCGTAGGTATATTCCCAACTGTTAAATGTGGATATTTGATTGGAGGTAGTTGTATCCGTACCGGTGTATTGGATGTTGTTGGTTTTTACAGTCTTACCGTCGTATACCTTGGTTTGCTTGCTCAACCGACCAAAGGCATCGTAGGTATAATTCAGCGTAATACCGTCCACCGTCATAGAGGCAAGCTTATCCTCTTTATTATAGGTGTAGGTATAAGTCTTGGTATACCCGTTGACGGTCTCCTTCATGGCCTTGGGCCGGTCCTGTTCGTCGTAGGAGTAGGTGACCCGGTGGTCCAGGGTAGTACTTGTTTCGTGGTAGCCCACCAGCCGACCAATCAGATCGTAGTAGTAAACCGTGGTAATGCCGCTGCGGGAGTCTACCATCTTTGCAATTTGATTGCAGTTGTCGTAATAATATTTGGTGGTAGAGCCGTCGGCATAGCTTTTTTGCGTCAGCCGGCCGTGAGCATCATACTGGAAAGCTACATACTGCCCGTTGCCGTAGGTCTGCTTTGTCAGCCGGTTGGTCCCGCTTTCGTAGGTATAGTTTACCAGGGTTTTATCTCCAGCCTTGACCGATTGCTTCAAGGCAAAATTGCCAAAGGTAAACTCGTAAGTGGTGGAGGGGGTAACCAGCGTTTTTAGCTGATCATCTTCATACGTATACCTGGCATACAGACTTTGGTTCGCATCGGTTTTGGAGGTGACCGCCGTTCTCCGCTGCATACTGTCGTAGGTATAATTGGTTTGGGTAGTGGCCGTGTCACCGGGGTAGCAGACATGCTCCAACAGTCCTGTATCTTCATTATAATCATACGTTGTCGTTCTGTCAAGGGCATCTGTCGTTGTGGCAAGCAAGTTGCCCTCTTCGGCATAAGTGTTTCTTTCCGTAATGCTTTCGCCGCCGTGGGTGGTGGTGACAGAGGTCTGATTGCCGTAGGCATCGTAGGTATAGGTGTAGGTATAGATCTTTTGGGTGTTGGTGCTGATTTGGTAGGTAACGGTGGTGGACAGCAAATTGTGGGTATCGGCTTCATAGGTATTTGTAGTTTTCTTGCCGTCGGACTCCTCGATCTCCACCAGATCGCCGGCATCATTGTATTCGTATGTTGTTTCCTTACCCTGCTCGTCTTTGGAACTTTCCAGCTTGCCGTCATCGTTGTACTCGTAGCTGCAGCCGAATTCCTCCTGGAAAACCTGAATACCGTCGAAGTATACCGTGCCTGCGTTATAGCCGAAGCTGGCATACACCTTCACGCTGCTGTAATCGCTTTTGGGAGTCAGCACATTAGAGGTAAACTGCCATTCGTGCACATCCTCATTAAAGCTTGCTTCTGCGGAGTCGGAGGTGCCGTCGTCATAATTCACAGTCAGCTCCAAACGGAACCTTTTTTCCACATCTTCCGAATCTTCCGTTTTCTTTAAAGAGGCAGACTTACCCTTGGCCCAGCCGCCAAAGACAAGATTATCTCCGGCCTTGCCTGAAATGGGAATGGTTTGGGAAATAAATTTGTTTTGGGTGTAATTGCCGGTCATTTTATAGGCGGTATCCTGCAAGGCAGGCGCAGCACCTCCGGCAACGGTGACAATGCCGTCAGCGGTTTCGCCGCCGGTGGCACTCCAGCCCGTGGCATTTCTGCGGAATTCGCCGTTCTGCACCAGGTTGTACCGGCTGGCGGTGGGATTTTTCTCCAACTGCACGCAGTCCAAATACACCGCTTCGTTGCCCTGTCCCCGGAAAGCGATCCGCACCGCCTTGGTGGTAGTGCCGGTGTTGGTATAGTGCAGCTCTACCCGGGTCCAGCCACTGGCAGACTTTGCCTCCGTGAAGCTGAGCTCGTTGAGATTGGATGCGCCTACAAGACCAAGCTGAGCGGTGGCAGCCCCGGTGGTTTTGATATAACCGGACAGGGTATAGGTCTGTCCCGGGTCCAGGTTGCATTGGGAGTTCTGATAGATGGTTTCGTTGGCGCTGTTTTGCAGCTTCAGGGATTTGCTGCCCAGGTACTTCTCGGCACTGTCAAAGCCAAAGCTGACGGTGTCGGAAGCGTTGACCTTGGCCCATTCTACGCCCAGCTCAAAGCTGCTGTCGTATACCAGGTTGACCACGGTATTCTGCATTTTGGACACCAGTGTGAGCTGATTGGCCTTTCCGGCGGTATCATCCTTGTCGTTACGGGCATAGCCCATATACTGGGCCCGGCCCTCGTCATCCATAATGGCCGTGGTATCGCCCCAGTCGTTAAACTGATGGGTTTGGGTGATGCCGTTGATCACGTCGGTAAATACGGTGAAATTATTGCCGTAGGAAATGGTCATATGGCCGCCGGTGGCAGTGCCGTGCTTTTCTTTAATACTCTTAACACGATAGGGTGCATAACTGCCGCCGTTGGTATACTCATATATAAGCTTATAACCGTCTACATCGGTGGCGGATTCCAGCATTTTGTTTTTGTACGTATAGGTACATACCCCGTCATCCGCATCGGTTATCGTAGTTAACGCGTTTCCATTATAAGTAAAGGTTACATAGCCTCGCTCGGTGTTGTCGTCACTTTTGAAGCTGATCCTGCTCAGCAGATTGTTCGTGTAGGTAAAATCATAGACGCGGCCTGCACCGTCGGTGATCTTGTTGATCAACTTGGAACTGGTGCTAATATAGCGGACCTCCACTGAGCTTGGCGTTGCTTGATTGTTTTTGATACTTTTCAGTCTGCCGCTGGCATCAAAATAGCTGGTGTTTCCCAGTTTGTCCTCGATCACATAGGCTTCATCGCCTGTGCCACCGACAGTCAGGGTCAGCTTAATATCATCGAAATTCTGATCGTTTGCGGTTTTCTTAGCATCATCATCCACGTAGGTATTGCCGGAATAATGCTTGAAATAATGGGACGTGCCGTCCCCGTCCTCCCAAACATAATAGCTGGTATTCTCGTCCCACTGGTATACAAGCTGATTGTAATTGGTCCGCCAGCCTAAGCCTAAGCCAAAATCGTTCCGCTTTGCGTCATTGGAATTGAAAACGTGATTGATGGTTACCGGCATCCGCAGGCCGTGATAGCCCAGATCCTCCCGTACCCAAACCAGATTGCCGCAGTAATTATTCACATAGCCTGTACCGGCCCGTCCGGCAGAGGAGCTGGTGTAGGACCAAATGTCCTCTAAGCCATTGGTATTCCGGAAGGTGATCTGAAGGGTAGGCATATAGGTGGGGTAATCGCTGTAATCCGAAGAATAGAATTGCTTGAAGTTGTTTTGCTGGGCATTTTCTACCGCATCCGAGGCCTTGAAAAGCATACCGGTGTTGGTGTCGTCAGAATACCAGCCCTGAACGATATCTGTTACATCCCAGCTATAATACCGGGCGTTCTGACAGATTACAAAATCCTCTACGATCGGATTGTAGGCCGGTTTATTCGCCCAGGTGATCGTTTCGGACTCCCATGTGTTCTCGACCTTATGAACCTCAATGGGTGCCGAAGATGCGGAATTCTTAAATTTGTACAGGGTCATCTTTGCTTCTACCACAACATCCGCAGAGGTCAATTCCGGCAATTCGGCATATTTCAGGTAGGTTCGCTGACGGCCTTCCCCTTCATAATAGCCGGTTTCCAGGACGTTGGATGTATAGCTGAAGGTGGCGTTTTCCGCAACCGAGGCGTCACGCACATTGGTCACATCCAAATCAGCGGTGACTGTGGGATCCAAAAGCACAGGCCACTGGCGGTTTTCTTCTGCCAGCCACTGCTTGGGGAGGGTGTAGGTCAGGGTGTAGCTGCTGCCCTTGCCGGTGAGGGCCACCTGTACATCGGTGGAAATTTCGCCTTCCGCATCCATCATATAGGGCGCGGCGATTACCATAATGACCTTGGACTGGGTCTCGTCATAAAAGGTGATATGTCCTGCCTCGTCCAAAACCGGGACCATGGTGCCCACATCCAGGACATACCGGAAGCCGGCCAGGGATGGGTCGTACTGCCGCAGCACCACCGACTCCTTGACCTTGTTGGAGGTCAGGTCGTATACCACATTGGTGTTGCTGTGCAGGCTTTCGTAGGTGACCCGGGAGGACAGGCCGTCGATCACCGTTTCCGGATGAAGCGCATCCTCCTTGGCCTGGGAAACATCCAGCTTGGCATCCACCTGGGCCGCTACGGAACCGGCCTGGGCCGCCGTGAAGGTCTGTTCAGCACCCACCGCCCGTGTGCTCAGGGCTGTCAGCTTTTGCGGCAGACCAAAGGTCAGGGTATAGCCGTCTTTGGAAATGGTCAGGGACTGCTTTGTGCCGGTTTGCCCCGGCAGGCGCACATCCCAAACGCCTGCGGCGTTGCGGACAGTGCCGTCAGCGTGGGCAGTCAGGGTGTTGTCGATCTGCGCCCACTGACCGTCCTTTTGGTAGTGGACAGCATTGGGGTACAAAACCGCCATATGCAGCCCGTTGGACAGCAAAAATTCTTTGGAATATTCTGTTCGTTTTTCCGAAACTTCCCCAAGAATATGCGCCGGCTCTGCGACAGCTTCTTTCACCGCATCTGTCTGCGTGGCGGTTTCATCCATTTGAAGCTGTTCCGCAAAGATCTGCATCGGAAGCATATGGAAAACCAATACCAGCACAAGCAAAATGCTGATACCGCGTAATATCTGTTTCATTGCATTTTCTCCTTTCTAAGCTTCTGTTTTTCGGTAATGATCCTATCCGCATCTTAGTGCCGTACCATAGCCGCCACCCCCAATTGTTTCTTATATATTTATGTGCGCAGCAACCCAATTGGTGACATAATTATGTATGAGAATCGGATTGAAAACCTTGAAATAACCATTACCCTTGAAATGCGTCGGAATATTTGGTATTCTATATAAAAATCACAGGTTGAAAGAATAGAGGTCATTATGAGTAATTATTTCAGTCGCAAGGACCTGATCTATAAGGTCTATCAGGAGAAAAGCATCTCCAAGGCTGCGCAGAAGCTGTTTATATCCCAGCCGGCTTTGAGCGTGATGATCCAGCGCATTGAGGATGAGATCGGCGTGCCGCTGTTTGACCGGACTACCAAGCCCATCAGCCTGACAGAGGCCGGTATGGAGTATATCAAGGCTACGGAAGCCATGATGCACACGGAAAAGGCCTTTGAAAACTATTTGCAGGCCTACGGAAATTTACAGACAGGTTCGCTGACCATCGGAAGCAATCAGCTTTTATCTTCTTTGGTGCTGCCCCGTTTTATAGGCCGTTTCCTGGAGAAGTACCCCAAGATCCATTTGGAGCTGGTGGACGATAATTCCGTGGTGCTGGAGAATTTGGCCACCGCCGGTCAGTTGGATCTGGTGCTGGATAATCATCCTCTGGACAGAGCGGTGTTTGAGCAGCATATCATTCGCCAGGAGCAATTGCTGCTGGCAGTGCCCCGCAGCTTCGCCTGCAACGAAGCGCTTTTGCAGCATCAGCTCTCCTGCCAGGATATCCGCAAGGGGACGCACCTGCAAATGCAGAGCATTCCTTCCCTGGATGCTTTTCGGGATGTTCCCTTTGTGGCCATGACGAAAAACAACGAGACCCGTCACCGCTTTGATGAAATTTTCCGGGAGGCCGGCTTTAAGCCCCAGGTAATTTTGGAACTGGACCGCCTGGCCACCTTGTTCAGCTTTGTAGAGCAGGGCAGTGCCGCGTCCATCGTCAGCGATACCCTGGTGCAGTATCTGAATACCTCCGGCGAGGCTGTGGTATTTTATTCCATCGGCTCGGACCACGCCCGTCGGGATCTTTACCTGTCCTACAAGCGAAGCCGTTACTACTCAAAGGCCATGGAGGCCTTTGCCGAGATTTTCAAGGAGTTTTCCCAGGGAGAAGCGTTATGAAGCTGACAGAGGAATTGATTGCCTACATTGAAGACCACCGCCAGGAAAGCTATGAGCTGCTTTTAAAGCTGGCGCAAATCCCTGCGCCTGCCAATTGCGAACACAAACGGGCGGAATTTTGCAAGGCCTGGCTGGAAGCCCAGGGCGCAAAGGGCGTGTATATCGATGACGCGCTGAATGTGGTGTACCCGGTTGGCTGTGAGGGGGACAAACCTATTGCGGTATTTGCGGCCCACTCGGATGTGGTTTTTCCCGATATGGAGCCGCTGCCTTTGAAGGTGGAGGACGGCTACATCCATTGCCCCGGCGTGGGGGATGATACCGGCAATGTGGTTGCGCTTTTGACCGCTGCCAAGTATATTGCGGTTAACGGGCTTACACCGACAGAATGTGGCGTACTGATCGTGATCAACGCCGGAGAAGAGGGCCTGGGAAACCTGAAGGGCTGCCGCAGGATCATGGAGCAGTACGGCAGCCGTGTCTTTGAGTTTGTGACCTTTGATCTGAACTATGACCGGCTGTACGACCGTGCGGTAGGCTCCAGACGGTTTTCCATAGAGGTCAAAACCCAGGGCGGACACTCCCTGGGGGATTTCGGAAGACCCAACGCCATTGCCGTTTTATCTTCCATCATTCACAGCCTGTATCAGGTGCAGGTGCCGGAACAGGGGAGGACCACCTATAATGTGGGCGAGATCTCCGGCGGCACCTCTGTCAATACCATTGCCCAGCATGCCCGGATGCTGTATGAATTCCGTTCCGATGAACGGGATAATCTGCAGGATATGCAAAGAAAGCTGGATAAAGTGCTGGACAGCTTCCGTACAGACGGCGTGGAGATCACCTGCCAATTGGTAGGTGACCGGCCCTGTTCGGCACCGGTGGATGCGGCAGCGCAGAAGGTGCTTTCTGACCGTGCCGCGCAGGCGGCGAAAGCCTGCTTTGGGGTCGATCCGGTCCGTTCTTCCGCCTCTACCGACTGCAATATTCCGCTGTCTATGGGAATTCCGTCGGTATGCATTGGCTGCTTACAGGGAGAAGGTGCGCATACACGCCAGGAAAAGGTCCTCATATCCAGTCTTCTTCCCGGACAGAAGCTTTGCTTTCACTTAGTGCTCCATCATTTCTGACACCAGGTGCAATTTTTTTGCAAAAGGTGGAATAAAAATATTGAAAAATGAAAAACACCGTGGTAAAATACGAAAATGAGGAATATTTCCTATTCGGTTAAGAAGGAGCAATCATTTATGCGTATTGGATGTCCCAAGGAAATCAAGCCCCAGGAGGGCCGTGTTGGACTGACCCCTGCCGGTGCAGATGCACTGGTTCGTGCCGGTCATCAAGTGTTTATGGAGCATAATGCCGGTATTGAAAGCGGCTTTTCGGATGAAGAATATGTATCTGTTGGCGCGCAGATCCTGGCAACCCCTGCTCAGGTTTATCAGCAAGCCGACATGATCATCAAGGTAAAGGAGCCCCTTGCTCCGGAGTATGAGCTGCTTCGGGAAGGACAGATCCTGTTTACATATCTGCATTTGGCTCCCGATCCCGGTCAGACCCAGGCGCTGCTGCGTAAAAAGGTCACAGCCATTGCCTACGAAACAGTGCAGCTTGCAGACGGATCCTTGCCGCTGCTCGCACCTATGAGTGAAGTAGCAGGCCGTCTGTCTGTGCAGATCGGTGCCCACCTGTTGGAATCCAATTGCGGTGGCCGTGGTGTTCTGCTGGGCGGCGTTACCGGCGTTGAGCGTGCCAATGTTGTGATCGTTGGCGGCGGCAATGTGGGCCTGAACGCTGCAAGAGCAGCCATTGGCTTTGGCGCCAATGTGACGGTGCTTGACGTAAACGCCAAGCGGTTGGCTTATTTGGATGATATTTTTGGCGGCCGTGCCCAGACACTGCTGTCCAATTCCTACAACATTGCCAATGCAGTGAAGAATGCAGACCTGGTGGTTGGCTGTGTGCTGATCCCCGGCGGCAGAACTCCGAAGCTGGTGACGGAGGAAATGGTGCAGACTATGCGCCCCGGCACTGTTTTGGTGGATGTGGCCATCGACCAGGGCGGTTCTATTGAGACCATCGACCGGATCACCACCCACCATGACCCCTATTTTGTGAAGCATGGCGTGCTGCATTACTCCGTGGCCAATATGCCCGGTGCCGTGCCCCGTACCTCTACCATGGCCCTGACCGGCGCGACCTTGCCCTATGCTTTGAAGATCGCAAATATGGGTGCGGAAGCGGCCTGCAAGGCAGATCCTGCCCTGATAAAGGGTTTGAACACCTATAACGGTCATTTGACCTTTAAGGCTGTCGCAGAGGCTCAGGAGCTGGAGTACACCGATCCTGCAACCCTGTTTTGATCGATGATTACAGACGCACGCAACGCGCGATGTTTTGGACTGCGTGATGTTGCGGCCATAGATGTTATTATAAAAGACGAGTGCGGCCAGTCTTGGCTGCACTCGTTTTTGCCGCGAAATTCCGTTAAGCCGGCGTCAGAGTTGCAGGTATCCGGCAATATTTCGGTGAATTCACATACCACACCGTATAAGCAATATTTTCTTTGCAATTTGTCAAGAATATGATATAGTAGATCTATAAATATAGATAGGAGTGACCCGTTGTGTTGGATTTTATTCGCATTGCCTGTGCAGTGCCTCCGGTGAAGGTGGCAGACCCTATTCATAATGCCGCTGATATATGTGGCTACATTTCACAGGCGGATGAGAAAAATGTGGACATCCTGGTCCTGCCGGAGTTGACACTGACCGGCTATACCTGTGCGGATCTGTTTTTTCAGGAGACTCTGCTGCAGGCATCTATAGAAGGCCTGAAGCAGATTTTATGCTGCTCCAAGGCCCATCCGATGCTGACGGTAGCGGTGGGTATCCCGGTGGTTATTTCCGGGCAAATGTACAACTGCTGCGCCCTCCTTTCGGATGGAAAGGTTCGTGGACTGATTCCCAAGACCTATCTGCCCAACTACAGTGAGTTTTATGAGCGCCGCTGGTTTTCTTCCTCGGAGGATCTGCAGCAAAAAACAGTGCAGCCCCAAACCCTGGGTCTGGAAGGGGATGAGCCGATCCCTGTGGGCCGGGATCTGCTGTTTACCGTTGGCGACGGCACTGTGATCGGTGTTGAGATCTGCGAAGATCTTTGGACACCGCTGTCTCCGTCTACGCTGATGACCCTGAATGGGGCAGAGGTGATCTTAAATCTCTCTGCTTCCAACGAAACGGTTGGAAAGCGGTCTTACCGCCGGGATCTGGTGCGTCATCAGTCCTCGGTGTGTGGCTGTGTATACGCCTATTGTTCTTCCGGCTGCACCGAATCCACATCCGATCTGGTGTTTTCCGGCCACAGCTTAATTGCGGCTGGGGGAAGTGTGCTGGCGGAAAACAATAATCCTGTTGAAACGGATTATATGCTGCTGTGTGATGCGGACTTGGGCAAGATCCGTGCCAAGCGTCGTCAAAATAAAAGCGTTAAGGATGCGGTTTCGCTGTACAGCTCCGTGGAGCCGATGCGCAAGATCCGGTGCAGCACCGACGCTTTGCGCAGCGACGGAACCCTGTTCCGGTATGACCGACTGCCTTTTGTTCCGGCAGACTTAAAGGAGCTGACTGAGCGATGCTACAGCATCTTTGGTATCCAGGTGGCCGGCCTGCGGCAACGGCTTTCCACCATCGGTGCCAAGGCTGTCGTAGGCGTGTCCGGCGGACTGGATTCTACCCTGGCGCTTTTGGTGGCTGTGCAGACGATGCGGCAGCTTGGCCGGCCCGCTTCCGATGTTCACGGGGTAACGCTGCCCTGCTTCGGCACCTCCGACCGGACTTACCGCAATGCGCTGGAACTGATGCAAAAGCTGGGGGTCACAGTGAAGGAGATCAACATCAAAGAGGCAATTTTGGGCCACTTCCGGGATATTGGCCACGATCCTTCCGTTCACGACGGCACTTATGAGAATTCGCAGGCCCGGGAACGGACACAGATCCTGATGGATTATGCCAGTGTGGCAGGCGGCATTGTGGTTGGCACCGGTGACCTCAGTGAGCTGGCACTGGGCTGGTGCACCTATAACGGTGACCATATGAGCATGTACGGTGTCAATTCTTCTGTACCGAAGACGCTGATCTCAAGGATGATCACGGTGCTGGCAGAAGATCCCCGGTTTGCGGATGCCCGGGAAAATTTGCTGGACATTGTGGATACGCCGATTTCTCCGGAACTGCTGCCTCCGGATGCTCAGGGACAGATCACTCAGCAGACCGAGGATCTGGTGGGACCTTACGAGCTGCACGACTTTTTCCTGTATCATATGGTCAAACACGGATTTACGCCCAGGAAGATCTATTCCATAGCCTGCAGGGCATTTGACGGCGTATTTGATCAGGAAACGGTAAAAAAATGGCTCAAACAGTTCTACCGCCGGTTCTTCACGCAGCAGTTTAAGCGTAGCTGCATGCCTGAGGGCGTGAAGGTGGGTTCGGTTTGCCTGAGCCCAAGAGGGGACTGGCGTATGCCCAGTGATGCCTCCGCCCGCATTTGGCTGGATGAGATCGATCACTTATCATAAAAAATCTTCCGGGACGGCGGTGCCGTCCCGGAAGTGCTTTTTATTTAACCTTTAATGTGGCTGCGTTGGAGTTGATCACATTGCCATACTGGTCCGTGATCACGCAGCGGTACTGATAACCGTTTCTTGCGGCAGTGACAGGAACCTTCAAGGTTGCGGTCTTGCTGCCGGTTGCAGAGGTCTTCTTCCAGTTTCCCTTTGTGGAGGTACGGTATTGCCACTGATACTTTAAGTTTGTACCCTTGGCTACCACCTTGAAGGTGGCGGTTTTTCCCTTTGCAAGGGTTACGGATGCAGGCTGGGTGGTGATCTTCAGGGTTACCACCTTCAGCGTTGCGGCGTTGGAGTAGACTGTATTGCCGTACTTGTCAGTAATCTTGCAGCGGTACTGATAGCTGTTTCTGGCGGCAGTGACAGGGACCTTCAAAGTAGCGGTTTTGTTGCCGGTTGCGGAAGCTGCTTTCCAGGAGCCCTTTGCGGAAGTGCGGTACTGCCATTGATATTTCAGCCCTGTGCCGTTGACGCTGACGGAGAAGACGGCGGTCTTTCCGACAGGCAGGTACTTATTTGCAGGCTGAGCCGTGATCTTGGGGGCGGTGACGGAGAGCGTTACAGCCTTGGAATACACAGAATTCCCCTGGCTGTCTTTGATCAGGCACCGGTACTGGTAACCGTTTCGGTCCGGAGTGCCGGGGATTTTGATCGTAGCTGTTTTGTTGCCGGTAGCGGATGCGTTTTTCCAGCTTCCCTTAGCGGAAGTGCGGTACTGCCACTGGTATTTAAGCCCGCTGCCGCTGGCGTTCACGGTAAAGGCTGCGGTCTTTCCGGCTACCACCGATTTGCTTGTGGGCTGTGTTACGATGTGTACAGGTGATGCGTAGTCTGTGCTGACTGTTCTGGAAGTGGGATCTTCATTAGGTGTGAGCCGCAATTGGCAGATCAGCTTGTTGCCTTCCAGTGTCATTCCGTAGATGCTGTAGTAATCCAGGAACTTTTTGGGCGTGTAGATTTTAGCGGATGTTTTTGTCTGCAAATCAAATCTGTAGACGCTGTCCGACAGGGAGTACAGCAGATTGGTGCCATCATTGGAAAGACGGGCGTAATTTCCACGCCAGTGGCTGGTTGCGCCGGCTGCCCAACTGTCCTCGACCTTGCACAGAACTTGCTGCTTGGTGCCATTGACGGTATTCAGGGTTTGTGCCTCGCTGTCGATATAATACAGCTTTCCGTTGAGCAACTGGAACTCTGCGTGAGACTTTTGCCAGTAGTAATTGTCGTATTTTGTGCTGGAGGGAGCGGTGTTGAAGTCTACATTGCCGATATCGGTATGGCCGTCACGGTAGGGGATACCGTGTCCTTCCTCAGCGATACCTGCAGAAGAACGCAGAAAGTTAACATGGTTGACTCTGCCGACAATATCCGGGGTGGCGTCATCCCAGGTCACATCCACATGGTAATCCTTGCCGTCGATCCGCACGATGTTCCACATATGGCCGTGATAATCCGAGGTGCAGGTGTAGCCGGAAATGCCCAGCTTTCCAAGTAAATAGTTGTAGGCCTTTGTATAGCCCTCACAAACGGAGATGCGGCTGACCAGTGCCTGATAAATATCCCGGCGCTGATAGGTAAAGTCGTATTCCACATGGACGGCCAAACGGTCATGAAGCACCAGGGCTTTTTCCGCGTCGGAAAGGGTGGTGTTGCCCTTCAGACCGGTGAGCATCTCGTTGGCGACAGCATCTACCTGTGCCTTTTGGGTGGCATACTCTGCGGCTGAGCAATTGTATTGCACCATAATGGCATAATAAATATTACCCGTGCGGCTCAGGCTGAAGTTTTTTACGCAGAAGTATTCCTCTGTATTTTCGTCCAGGAAGGAAAACAAAGTTGCGTTATTTTCCTGAGAATAGGGGATATTGTATTGCGTTAAATCGATTTGCGTGTTGAATTTGTCAAGCTCATCGCAGATATAATCGGCAAATGCGTCTGCGTCCACATATTTTGACATCGCATCTGCGTGCGGGCCAATGGGTGCTGCGGTGTCTGCCTGAACGGTTACAAGACAGAAGGCACAAAGGCATAGCACAAAAGCAAGCAACAGTCCGGTAGAACGAAAAATTTTCATGGCTGATCCCCCAATTATATACTTGTGTTTCAATGAATTACAGGCGCAATCCATACCCGTACATGATATATTCTATAAAAAATGCTGTAAAATGTCAAGCTTTTCCCATATTTTTGAATAAAAACCGCCCCAACGGACCATGCCGTTGGGACGGTTTGAACGGATAGAATCAACAGTTAAGCGATGTTTCCTAAAGCTGGGCATGGCCCTGGGCGCGGATCACGTCGATGACGCGGTTTACATAATCCTCACATTGAGCTTCCGTGGCGGCTTCTACCATCACCCGGATCACCGGCTCTGTGCCGGACTCCCGGACCAGTATTCTGCCGGAAGTACCAAGCTGCTGTGACACCTGCTGCACAGCGTTTTGCACAACAGGGTCTTCCTGCGTTTGCTTTTTGTCAGCTACGCGGATGTTTTTTAAAACCTGAGGATAGATCGTTAAGGGCTTGCACAGTTCACTTAACGTCTGCTTTTTGGATAGCATTACCTCCATCAGTTTCAAGCTGGTGAGCAATCCGTCACCGGTATTTGCATATTTGGAAATGATAATATGACCGCTTTGCTCGCCGCCTAACCGGCAGCCATTTTGGGACATATATTCATAGACATATTTGTCACCCACTTTGGTTTTCGCGTATTGGATGCCGGCCTGATCAAAGGCCTTATACAGACCAAAGTTGGACATTACAGTGGTCACCACGGTGTTGTTGTCCAGTTGTCCACGTTCGCGCATATACTGACCCAAAATATACAGAATGTGATCTCCGGTCACAATGCTGCCTTTTTCATCTACGCACAGGCAGCGGTCGGCATCACCGTCGTATGCAAAGCCCACATCCAAAGCGTTTTCCAGAACAAGCTTTTGAAGCTGCTGGATATGGGTAGAGCCCACACCGGCATTGATATTCAAACCGTCCGGCTCTGTGCCGATGAGGTAGGTTTTTGCGCTCAGTGCCTCAAAAACTGTTCGTGCAATGCTCCAGGCAGCACCGTTGGCACAGTCCAAACCAATGCGCATACCTTTGAAAGAGTACATTCCAAGGGAAATCAGATAGCCTACATATCGGTTTCGGCCTGCCACATAATCCACAGTCCGTCCCAGCTTCTCCCGTTGGGCAAAGGGAACAGTCTGTTTGCCGTCGAGATAATCTTCGATCAGGTCCAAAACTGATTGCTCCATTTTCTCACCTTGGGCGTTGAGCAGCTTAATTCCGTTGTCATAATAGGGATTGTGACTGGCGGAGATCATAACGCCGCAGTCAAAACTGTCGGTCCGGGTCACGAAGCTGACCGAAGGGGTGGTGGTAACATGCAGCAGGCAGGCATCCGCGCCGGAGGCGGTGATGCCAGCAGCCAGCGCGTACTCCAGCATATAGCTGGACCGCCGGGTGTCCTTGCCAATGACGATGCTGGTGTTTTCCTCTGCCGGTTTGCGCTGCCGATAATACCAACCTAAAAATCTGCCGATCTTGTAGGCGTGGTCTGCGGTCAAATCGATGTTTGCTTCGCCGCGAAAGCCATCTGTACCAAAGTATTTTCCCATACAGACCTCCATTAAACTCGTTTGACAACAGCATTGCTGTTTTTGTAGATGCTGTTAGCAGGTACAACGCCACGGACACAGGAACATGGATAGATGCTTGTATGTTTACCAATCACGGTTCCGGGATTGAGAACGCTGTTACACCCTACTTCTGCGTAATCACCCAGCATAGCTCCAACCTTCTTCATCCCTGTGGGGATAGGAGACTGGGCATGGATGACTACCGGTGTTTTGTCGGATTTTACATTGGAGGTCAGTGCGCCGGCACCCAAATGGGCTTTGTAGCCTAAAATGCTGTCACCAACATAGTTGTAATGGGGGACCTGAACGCCGTCGAACAAAATCACATTTTTCAGCTCAACGGAGTTCCCGACCACGCAGTCCTCTCCCACCAATGCTGCCTCGCGAATGAAAGCGCAATGCCGGACTTCTGTCCGGGCACCGATGATGCAGGGGGCACCCAAATATGCAGTGGGGGCCACGGTAGCCGTGCGATGGATCCAAACACCGTCCCGGATTTGCTGGAATTCCCCGGAAGGTAACTGATTGCCTAAATGCCGGATCATCGCGCTGATGTCCTTGAGCGCTTCCCACGGATAGACAAAGCCTGATAAATATTTTTCCGCACGGGTGTGAGTTAAATCGTACAGATCGTTGATTGTAACCATAATACTTCCTTTCCGGCATAATGCCTTTTATGGAGGCATTATAACACATAAAGTAGAAATATGCAAATAAAATCGTCGAAATATGCAAATATGAACAAAATATAAACGCAATAACACAGATATTATGTGTAATATTGATCGTATTTATCAGAAGATTTACCATTTTATGTTAAAACACATAATGGGTATATTTGTTTCCGACATTTTCTTTGCTGCATGAATTCAAAAATATCTGTACAGTATCGTTTTGGCTTGCCAAACACATTGACCTGACAGCCGGCAACGCATTTGGCCTACCGGGGAGCTTAAAGCAGTAGGATCTGTCTTTGCGGCGATTACAACTCTATGAGCGTATACTCCCGGCTGCCGTAACCCAATGCGGCGGCGGCCTCTACAGTGTGGATGCCGTTGCGGCTTTCAATTCGCTCCAGCATATGGGGCCTGCCCGGATCGGTACAGGAATACACCAAATCGACACAGGCTTGATCAATGGCTACCGGATCGGTGGAGGCCAGAATACCGATATCTGCGATACACGGATCCTCCGCCACTGCGCAGCAGTCGCAGTCCACGCTCATATTTTTCATAACATTGATATAGAGAATCTTGCCGTCAAAGTGACGGATCACACTTCCGGCAGCGTCAGCCATAGCTTCCAAAAAAGAATCGTGGTCCGAAGTCCAAAAATCATCCGGGTTGCCGCAGCCGTGGATGTAGGCCTTGCCATAGGCTGAAGCCACACCAATGGAGAGCTGCTTCAGCGCGCCGCCAAAACCACCCATAGGGTGGCCTTTGAAGTGAGACAGCACCAGCATGGAATCGTAGCTGTCAATATCCTTGCCTACATAGTTCTGCTGAATGACCTTGCCGTCTGGGATCGGCAGTATTTTATCCGGACCTTCCGCATCCAAAATATCCACGGGAAAGTATTTGAGCCAGCCATGGTCCTGCATCAGCTTCCTGTGCCGCTCGGTTGTGTTGCGTGCGCCTTCGTAGGCGGTGTTACACTCTACAACGGTTCCACCGACCGCGTCGATAACCGGTCTCCAAAAATCCGGTCCTAAAAAGTTTTGGTTTCCTTTTTCGCCGGAATGAAGCTTGATGGCAACCTTTCCGGTCAGCTTTGGATCCAACTGACGATAAAGCTCAAGTACCTTTTCCGGGGTAATGGATCTTGTGAAATAAACTTTTGCGCGCATAATGTTACCTCCTTTGTGTGATATACATATATTACATGTCAAAACCGATCAAATGTCAAGTATAATTCGTTGCGAACTCTGCGATCATCTTAGTATGATCGGCTGAAGCTGCTTTCCTGCGGCGGCTAAAACTATGGTTTGCGGAATTTTTGAAAAATCCGCCACCATAGAATTGGGCTTCTTTTCCGGATCATCCTGCCCGAAGGGAACGAAATAACAGTGCTTCCGATTTAAGAGTCTGCCGATGTTTTCGGCTGCGCCGGCCAGTGCGTCGTTGGTAGACACGGCAATGACCAAAGGCCGTCCGTTGCGCAGATGGCTCTTGGCCGCCATCGTCACAGGTCCGTCGGCAATACCGTGAGCAAGCTTTGCCAGTGTGTTTCCGGTACAGGGGGCAATGACCAGCACGTCCAGCAGCTTTTTAGGACCAATGGGCTCCACTTGCGTAATGGTAGTCAGGACTTCCTTGCCACATATTTCCGATGCCCGCCGTAAATGTTCCTTGGCGGTACCAAAGCGACTGTCCAGCGTGGCGGAGCTGTGGGAGAAAATCGGTGTCAAACGGTGGGTGTGTGCCAAATTTTCCATTGCGGCGAACACCGAGGCGTACGTACAGAAGGAACCGCAAACTGCAAAGCCAATGTTCATAATGCACACTCCTTATTAATAATATATAATATGCGCCTGGCAATCAAATTACCGGAGGCCTCCGGCGCATCCTTTCCCGGGAGTCCACGGGCATGGATCACATCGTCTCCGCCCAAACCCGGCACGGAGGCCAAATCGATCTTTAAACAGGGATACGGTATCTCCGGCAGCAGCATGGTGGGCGCGGTGTTGATGATCACCCGGTAGCCTTGGGTGTCCACATGAACGGTATCGGTGGTTCCGTAGCCTAAGGCTGCAAGCATTGCTCTGTCATATTCCTTTCGTGCGGCGACGGTAACCTGTGCCTCCAAGCCCTTCAGCAGCGCTGCCAGGCATTTACCGATCCTGCCCCAGCCGATCACCAGAATTTTGCAGCCCCTAAGGGCAACAGGGAGCCGGTCCAAAATAAGCCGAACTGCACAGTGGGCGGTGATATAAGCGTTTTCCGCCACATAGGCAGCATCCTTCAACAGATCATAGGTGCGGTACCCCGGAAGCTCCGGAAGGTTGCCCCCAATGATCCGCACATCCGGTGACAGTTTTTGAAGAATGTTCATCAAGTGCTCCTGATCTTTTGTAGGCACCGGCATCAGCAGATGGGTCACATCCATGCAGGGTTCTTTCGCAAAATCAAAGCCCATACGCTTTAGCTGTTCGACGGCGCAGTGGATGGCTGGCGCGTTTTCATCAGCGTAAAATAAGTATCTGCTCAAGAAAATCATCCTTTCGTGACAGAATATGTATCACAGATGCGGTTGGTGCTTGATTTTTTTATGGGATAATATATAATGTAGGTAAGAGGTGAGCAAAATGCAAAGACTTGGCTTTATTCACAATATGATGGATGTCAAGGTGCTGATTCTGTATGTGACAGCCCGATCCAATTATCCACTCACGGTGCAGGAGATTTATGAGCTGTGCTATCAGGACGAATGTCTGAGCTATTTTGATGTGTGCACTGCGGTTCCGGAGCTGGTGAACTCCAAGCATTTGGAGCAGCAGGACGACCGCTATGTGATCACACAAAAGGGCCGTGAAGACGGCGCTATTACCGAGGACTCCATTGCCTTTACCGTGAAAAGGAGGGCAGAGGATGCGGTGTCGAAATTCAACCGCCAGCTTCGTCGCAGCAGCTATATCAAAACCCAGATCCTGAACCGGGACGGGGGAGATTATAGCGTTGTCATGTCCCTGGATGATGATCAGGGAAATCTGATGACCCTGGAGCTTCAGGCGCCGGACAGCCGGCAAGCCGTCCACCTGAGCAAGCTGATGGAGCAAAAGGCAGAGGATCTGTACAAGCTGACGATGACGGTACTGCTGGACGAGGAAGAGGGAATGTAAAATATTTTTTAACTCCCTTGTCGGATCGGCGTGATCGTGCTATAATATAAGTAGCCGGAGAACCGGTGTAAATACGAAAGGAGCGACCGTATATGAAATTTCAGTTTAGTGAGAAAAAAGTCAGGCTGCCCCAAAATGTCCATGCTTATGCCGAGAAAAAGGTTATGAAGCTGGCGCGCTATTTTGAGGAGGATGCGGAAGCACTCATCGTATTTTCTGTAGAAAAAGGCCGGAACAAGGCGGAGCTCACCGTTCACGGTGCTGACCACTGGTTCCGTGCAAGCGAGTCTACCTCCGATATGTTCGCGTCTATTGATGCTGCTGTAGGCACCATTGAGGGTCAGATCCGTAAGAATAAGACCCGTTTGGCACGCCGCCTCCGTCAGGATGCCTTTAGCCGCACCGTGGAAGCAACTTCCTTTGCACTGGAAGAGCCTGAGGAGAATTTGGATATCGTCCGTGCGAAGTCTTTCTACTTTAAGCCCATGACCCGGGAAGAGGCGGTCCTGCAGATGAACCTGCTGGAGCATAGCTTCTTTGCCTTCCGTGATGAGGACAACGGCGGAAGCTTCGCAGTGGTCTACCGCAGAAACGACGGTGGTTATGGCCTGATCGATGATGCCGGTTAAATGATGTAAATGATACGAATCGGGGGCTCATTTGAGCCCCCGAAAAAAATGTTGATTTTTTGAAAATTTCTTCTTGACAAGTGTCCTTTCTTATGATAGTATAAGCAAGCTAACCGCAAGGCGGACAGCAACTGTACCTTGTAAATTGAATAACGCAAAGACGAACAAACACCTTGGACAATAAATGGATTGTTTAAGCGTTTAAGAACGAATAACAGCCAACGAAAATTCTTGAGTAATAGATTGCTAAGAGCAAATTATTCAAAAAAGA
>JAFSET010000080.1 GCA_017435615.1 Oscillospiraceae bacterium
TCTTTTTTGAATAATTTGCTCTTAGCAATCTATTACTCAAGAATTTTCGTTGGCTGTTATTCGTTCTTAAACGCTTAAACAATCCATTTATTGTCCAAGGTGTTTGTTCGTCTTTGCGTTATTCAATTTACAAGGTACAGTGTTTTTGTAACTCTCCCGGCAGGCCGTTCATCAAGTTAGCTTGCATATGATACCAAAAAGGTTTTCGTTTGTCAACCCCTTTTTTTAATTTTTTTATCTTTTTTTCAAAGTTTTTTTCGGAGCATTATTGGGTTGCATTTTTCCCCTTTTTTCACTACTATATTCTTATCCGGAAAGTGGGACAGCGGCCGTCTGATCTATTTGGAGCAGGCGTAACTTATCGGACCGTTTTGGTGATATCCGACAGCGCGTCGGCAGCATCCATCACACTTTCCTCCCGGAGAGCCATATCTCCCAGGGTGACCATACCACACAGTTTTCCGTTTTCCGTTACCGGCAAGCGGCGGATCTGTTTTCTGCCCATCAGGTGAGCTGCCACTGACGCATCCGTATCCGGTTTCACGGACAACACCTGTCCCGTCATCACCTGACCCACCGTTGTATGCGCCGTGGACAGGTTCGCCGCCACGCAGCGGATCACCAGATCCCGGTCTGTCACCATACCGCACAGCTTTCCGTCATCGCCGCATACCGGAAGCGCCCCTATATTATAATGTGCAAGGGCTCTTGCGGCCACCTCAACAGACTCCTGAGGGCTGACCCGGATCACATCCTTCGTCATAATATCCGATACCTTCAAATGATCGCCTCCTTCTACGGCCTTCATTGTAACCAATTTTCTGAAATTTATACAGATCCTGTAAGAAAGCACCTTAAAAAAGGTAGTATATAGATAGAGGAGGGATGCGCCATGGAGGACTATACATTATTAAATATGCTTTTCAACCGGCAGGATAGCGTACTGCAGGCACTGCTTGACCGGTTCGGAAAACGGCTTTACCGCACCGCCTACAACATTCTCGGCTCCAAAGAAGATGCTGACGAGGTTGTAAACGATGCGCTGCTTGCCCTCTGGAACGCCATCCCCCCGGCACGGCCCGACCCCCTGGAGGGGTATGTACAACGAACCGGCCGCAACATTGCCCTGAAAAAGCTGCGCCATCAAACGGCACAAAAGCGCAACGACCGCTATGATACCGCACTGGAGGAGCTGTACGGATGTCTTCCCGGTGAGCAGTTCGAGGACCGAGTGAACGCCCGTCTTTTAGGTCAGGCCATCGACCGCTTTTTAGACACCCTGCCGAAAACAGGACGCATCCTGTTTGTGCGGCGGTACTGGTACGGTGACTGTGTCCGGGAGCTGGCAAAGGAATTCGGCATGACCGAAAACGCCCTTACCGTCCGGCTCAGCAGAATTCGCAGCCAGCTCAGGGACTACCTGATCAAGGAGGAGCTGTTTCTATGAAAAAAGAATATATCGCGGAGGCTCTCAGCGGCATCAGTGACCGCCACATTGCTGAGGCCGCTCCCAAAAAACGCCGTTTTTGGCCCATAGCCGGTGCTGTCGCTGCCGGACTGGCCCTTGCACTGACAGTGGGCTTTTGGTTTGGCGGACACGCTGATAACGCCATGGATTTTGTTTCCTCGAACAACACCAACGGCGGCGTGCAGATGGAAACGCCGGAAAGCCCACTGCTGGATGAATTGGTCCCGGTCTTTAATCCCCAGACAGTATGTTCGGATAAGCTGCTGGCCACCGCCCAATATCCGGCACTTCTCCCGTTTCCCACCGATCAATCCGACTACGACGCCTGGGCAAAAGACCACAGCCGATGGTCCGATGCCCGGAACCGGTTACACACCGCCCCCGTCGGCTACGCAGACAATCTGAAAGCCTTTTGGCAGGCAAGCATCACCCAATGCCTGACCGGTCAAGGGAATGAAAATGGGGTTTGCTCTCCCATCAGCCTGTATATGGCCCTTTCCATGCTGGCACAGGTCACCGGCGGTAACTCTCAGCAGGAGCTTTTGGCGCTGCTGGGCGCAGAAAACGGACAGCAGCTCGGAGAACAGACCAAGCTGATCTTTGAAAATCACTACGAAAACGACGGCGTGCATACCAGCATTTTTGCCAACTCCCTGTGGCTGGACGATGCCTATGAATTTAACACCGACGCGGTGCGCTTTCTGGCGGAAAACTGCTACGCCAGCATCTATCAGGGTGCTTTGGAGACCCCGGAAATGAACATTGCTCTGAAGGACTGGCTAAACGCCCAAACCGGCGGTCTTTTGCAGGACAGTATTCAGGACCTGGATGCCATGGATGAACGCACAGCCCTGGCCATCGCCTCCACCATCAATTACCGCTGCAAATGGACCGCGGAATTTTACGAGAAATTTAACACCCAGGGCATTTTCCACAGCCCTGAGGGTCCCCAGGAGGTTACCTATCTGAACGGTGATGCCGGTTACGCTCCCTATTACTGGGGGGAGGGTTTTTCCGGCACCTACAAGGCACTCGATGATGGCAGCCGGATGTGGCTGATCCTGCCGGACGAAGGGCTGACACCTTCGGATCTGCTTACAAGCGGCAAAGCCATAGATATGATCCTGGACGATGAAAACTATGCCAACACCAAGCAGGCTCTGATCAATCTGACTGTACCGAAATTTGACATCTGCGCCGATCTGGACCTGACTGACCGTCTGGAAAGTATGGGCATCACACAAGTCACAGACCCCGCAGCCGCGGACTTTTCCGGCATTGAAAGCTATGAACAGTATCTGTATTTAAGCACCGCAAAGCAATCGGCCCGGGTGTCCATTGATGAACAGGGCGTGACCGGTGTTGCCTTCACCCTTCTGGTGGCTCCTGGGGCAGGCGCGCCACCCCAGGAGATCGTGGACCTGATTTTCGACCGGCCCTTCCTGTTTGTGGTGGAAAGCGGTGACGGACTGCCCCTGTTCGCCGGCATCGTGTGCAATCCTTAAGTACTTGCGTCAAGGACATTTGTATGCTATAGTAAGATAGGAAAGGAAAATATTAAGGAGGTTTGTTTATGAAGATGCGTAAATTATTTGCCCTGCTGTTATCCCTGGTGCTGCTTTTCAGCCTGGCAGGCTGCGGAGCGGAAAGTATGTCCATGAACGGCACCGCCTCCGACAGCTTTGAGGGAAGCTCAACCTACAGGGGTGAGGTAGGCGTCGAGCTGGAAGACACCACCGTTCAGGAAAGTCCTCAGCTCCCGGCCAATCGCAAGCTGATCCAAAAGGTTTGGCTCAACGCGGAAACCGAGGATATGGACCAGACCCTTGCGCAGGTCAACAGCCGGATCAGCGAGCTGGACGGCTACGTGGAGGCCCAGAACATTTACAACGGCAGTGCCTACGGCGGTACCCGTTACCGCACAGCGGAGCTGACCGTCCGCATTCCGGCAGAGCAGCTTGACAGCTTCATCAACAAGATCACCGAGCTGTCCAACATTGTTTCCTCCGAAAAAGACACGGACGATATCACCCTGGACTATATCTCCACCGAAAGCCGGATCAAGGCCCTGGAAACCGAGCAGCAGCGGCTGCTGGAGCTGCTGGAAATGGCCGAGACTATGGACGATCTTTTGATGATAGAGGCCCGGCTGACAGAAGTCCGGGCAGAGCTGGAACAGGTCAATTCCACCTTGCGGCTGTTTGACAATCAGGTCAATTACGCCACCGTATACCTGTCGGTCCGGGAGGTCCGGGAATACACCGTGGTCACCGAGCCGGAGACTGTGTGGCAGCGCATGGGCGCAGGCTTTATGGAAAGCCTGGAGGACATTTGGGACGGCATTGTGGAGTTCTTTGTGGGAATTGTGATCAACGCTCCCTACTTGATCCTGCTGGCTGCCCTTGTGCTGGTGATCTTGCTGCTGGTCAAGTTCTTCAAAAAGAAGAGAAAGCAAAAAAGAACGTATATCCCACCCCAGCCGCGGCAAAATTCCCCTGATAATCAAAATAATCTGTAATAGCAATGCCGGGTGGTCCTCCACCCGGCATAAACTATAACTATATGGTGTAATACTGCCGCCCTACGGGCGGCGCAATGCTGCGCATTGCTGAAGATAACGGATTGCCACACCAGTGAAATCGGTCACTGGTTCGCAATGACACCGCTTCAGGTTTTTGTTTTGTTGCAAAAGAAGCA
>JAFSET010000081.1 GCA_017435615.1 Oscillospiraceae bacterium
AACAATCTGCAAGCACAAAAGGACGGTATTCTGAAAAATATAGCCACCTATGAAAAACGTGTTGCGGAACTGTCCAAGGGTATTCGGGAGCTGTATATGGATAAGGTCAAGGGACTAATCAGCGGCTCTGATTATGCCGAGATGTCCAAGGACTTTATTGCTGACCGTGATCGTCTTGAAAAAATGATTTCCGATGGGCGTAAACAGATCGAAGAAATCGACGTAAAAATTGAAGTCGGCGACAACCGAAAAGAGATCATTGAGCGTTATACAAACCTCAAACACCTCAATCGTGAGATGGTTGAGATCCTCATCGACTACATTTCTGTAGGTAAGAGAATTCCCAAAACAAACGACGTTCCCATCGAAATTCACTGGAATTTTTGATATGTTGCACTTATGAGGTTGCAGCTACCCAAAAATGCCGATCCCGAAAACCTGCATAAATACTGGGTTTTTTGAGGGTGTCGTTCTTATGAGATTGCAGCAGAGCAAAAGGCACGGGCAACCTATGATAACATTTTGCGTTTGAGTGATGATCCGGATGTAAACAATGTGATCAAGTTTCTGCGCCAGCGTGAGATCAATCACTTCCAACGCTTCGGAGAGGCAATGCAGCTTTTAAGAGAAAAACTGAACCAAAAGAATGTCTATGCTATGAACCCCGCTATTGATATGTAAAGAAAAGCTCCGGGGCAAAAGCTCCGGAGCGAAACTATTATTGTTGATATATAAAAGTAAAATCTTCCCAGGGGATTTGTACAGGCTTGTTGCGACAGATGATCTCATCCACATGCAGCAGCAACGGGAAATCCTTTTCATTCAAGGCACCGTTGGCTGTTGCCACTCGGATAGCCCGGGCAACACGTTCCGCTACTACCAAAGACTCCAGGGTGACACCGTTAAGCTCCCGTTTGGCTTCTTCGATACTGAGTCCTCTGCCGAGCAAGATACCGACAAGCCGGGTTCTGCCGCCGTAAACAGTTACATACAAGTCACCGTAGCCAACAGACATATTTTCCAGTGTTGCAGCACCCTGATAGGCCAACAGCTTATACATCTCCTTGACGGCTTGACCAAAAATAGCGGCCTGGGAGTTAAAGTGCAAGGGGCTGTCGATGCCAAATTCTTTTTGATTCAGTCCAATGGTCAGTGCGATCCCCAAAGCGTACCCGTTTTTCAGCGCAACAGCACTTTCGATGCCTACTACATCGGTGGACAGGCTGATATGGTAGTAATCCGTAGCCATGATCTGCTTCATTTTTTCAAGGATCTTGATATCTTTACCGCAGAAGGCAACCTCTGTTTGATCGTGGAATACCAGCTCATAGCTGGTACAGGGGCCGCCAATGGCGTTCAGGGAAAGCTTGTGACCGATTTTTTCCAGCTTGGAGGCCCAAACCTCAGGATACGTCAGAAGTTTGCCATCCGGGGTGTCCATCAGGCCCTTGGTCACAGTAAGTACAGGAATATGAGAAGGGATCTTTGGCAAAATCACATCACCAAACCATTCCACACCAAAGCTGGAAACACCGCCAATAATCATATCCGCTCCATTAATGGCTCGGTCCACATCTTCAATTTGATAATACTGCACCCCCTCAGGGAACGGCCGCTCAAATTTAGGATGCTGACCGGTTTTGATGCAAGCTTCGATAATATCTCTGTCCAAGTGGGTGCCCACCAGGCGCACCTCATTGCCGTTTTCACGTGCAGGAAATGCCAATGCAGAGCCCATCATACCAGAACCGATGATCGTTACAACTGCCATGGTGTTTATGTCTCCCCTTCTGTAATGATATACCTCTATTCTACCCTATTAAGCAGAACATTTCAACTGCAAATCTTAAACCAAATTTTCAAATCGAATAATATGTTCGGGGCGCTGCAATTTTTTGCAGCGCCCCAGGTTTTGCCATCACTCACCAATGATCATAACCTGAACAGTTCTTGTTCTGCCACGGGTCTGATCCCAGTCAATAAAATGAATTCGGCCAAATTCACCAAGGTCCAATTCTCCGTCCACGGAAACAATGGTTACGTTCCGTCCGATAATGGACGAACGAAGGTGCGCATCGGTATTGTGACAACCAAAATTATCCTCACCGTGTTCCTCTGCAAATACCAGCGCTTTTTGTCCCGGATGGAGGTACATTCCCTCATAACGGCAAGTAGGAATGATGTTTTCAAAAACATTGACCAGATCCTGCTGTAAGGTTTCCAGTCCGGTCATAGACATATCAAAGGCACATTCCTGTGTAATCACAGAACAGGTGGTGTGATGGGAATAGACCACAACAATGCCATTTTTGATGCCGGAACGCTGTGCAATTTCCAGTACCTGTTCGGTAACATCGTGGAAGCTGACGGCTCTGTGACGGGATTCCAGCTTGAAAGAATCGTTATACACCATTTTTTAGCCCTCCATCTTTTTCAAATCATCCGCTGCACGACGGGTTGCGGCAATCATTTCGTCGATCATGGCAACAGGATCGGCAGCGTTCATGATTCCCGATGCTGCACCGGCAGCTTCAGAACCGGCCATGATGAAATCATAGACCTGCTGGCCGTTTGTGATACCGGCGGCCTGCTCCACCATAATATTGGGATCGATCTGCTTAATGACCTTGATGGAGTCCTTCACATAGGCCATGGGGCTGACACCGTTGCCGCCGCCGATGATCTCGGAAGGCTCCGGATTAATAATGTCCGGATGAAGCTGCGCAATAGCCTTTGCTTCGTCCAGAGTATCCGCACAGGCAAACACCAACATATCCAGTTCCCTTGCACGGTCGATCGTAGCCTTCATCTGAGGCAGGCTCATAGGCTTTTCACAGTGGTTGATCACAACGCCCTGGGCACCGGCAGCCTTCAGGCCCTCCGGCAGCACATCGGCCATACCGCGGCCAGGACGCAGGGTATCCATATAAGGCGCAAGAACGATCAGCTTTTTCGTGTTCTCGCATACACGGCGAATCTCCACTGCGGGACAGATAAACAGCACATCAATGTCGTATTTTTCCGCAGCTTTGTCCGCTGCAATGGCGTACTCTAACAGGGTGTCACCGTAAACATAGTTTTTGGTGCCGACTTCAAAATAAGGCACACGGATTTGTGGTTTCATATGGCTTCTCCTTTGTAATAACTGTTCAGACAGGCCCAGAGCCGGTCAAATTTTTCAAACTTTTTCTTATAATATGCCTGCTCCTCCGGGACAGGCTCAAAAATCCTGGTACAACGAACCATGGCATCTGCAGCCGCCCGGTAATCCGGAAATAAACCTGCACCGCAGCCGGCGATCATTGCCGCTCCCATAGCACAGGCATCACTGACTGCAAGTTGCTTGATGGGAATACCGGTGATGGATGCGATCATTTGCATCCACACAGCACTTTTGGATGCGCCGCCCATCATTAAAATGGATTTAATCTGCGTACCGTTTGTCTGAAAATCTGTAACTGCCCGGCGAACACCAAAGCAAACGCCTTCCATCAATGCCCGGGCAAGATCAAACTGATCGTGTTCCAGGGTCAGTCCGGCAAAAACGCCCCGGGCATTTTTGTTATGTACAGGGTATGGCGCGCCGTTCAAATAAGGGAAAAAGAATAGATCTTTGGTTTTTTTCATTCGATCTGGGACAATGCGGTTCATTTCGTTGAAATCAGCAGACATAAAGTTTTCATTAAACCACTGCATAGATGCGCCGGAGCCAACAAGAGAAGCCAACGCCCCGTATAGACCCTGAATGGGATGTCTGCCGGGACAGATGCGGCTATCGGTATACAACGGTTTATCTGTAATACCCATCAGCACCCATGTTGTGCCTGCGGAAAGCAGCATATCACCGGCTTGAGTCGCGCCTGCGCCCAAAGAAGCGCAGTATTGGTCGTGGGCACCATTATATACACAAATCCCCTCAGGGAGGCCTGTGGCGGCTGCGGCGGAAGCAGTCAATCTTCCTACGGGCGCACCGGCAGCCATGATCTGTGGCAGCTCCTTTTCCGAAACGCCCACTGCGGACAAAATGGTTTCATCCCATTGGGTTGTATCAATGTTCATAAGCTGCCGCATTGCAGCATTGCTGGGATCGATCACCGGGTTTCCTGTCAGCCAACGATTTACGACCTCCAGTGTTGTATAGTATGCCACCGCCTCGTTATAGGCAGGATCAGTCTTCATATTCATAATCTTGGCAGCATCCAAAGCAGGACTGATGGCAGAACCGGTGATACGGTAAACATAGCCGTCCCCAAGCTGCTGCGTTAAAAATTGTGTTTGTTCATGGCTGCGTTGGTCCATCCAGGTCCAGGCGTTTCCAATGAAAGAGCCGTCTGCACGGACAGGCACGGTGCTGCCTCCCTGCGTGGAACAGGAAATGCCAACCACGCACTTGGGATCAATAGCGGTAACCGCTTCTGCAACGGCGTAGGCTGCTGCATCGATCCAATCCTGGGCCCGCTGTTCAATTTGCAGGCCTTTAGAGTGCAAGGGATAGCCTCGACTTCCCTGCCCTACCACCTTACCAAACTCATCAACAACCAGTACCTTGGTGCAGGTGGTACCGATATCGATACCAATCACATATTGCTTCATAGAAAAGCTCCTGTTTACTTAAATCATCAGTGTGCCGTTTTCAACAGCCACCGTGCCCTCTAATATCACGCTTTGAACCTGCACGGTATCATCGATCAGGATCAAATTGGCCTTCTTGCCCGGTGCGATGCTGCCGATCTCTTGGTCAAGCCCCAAAAGCTTTGCAGGATTCAGGGAGGCCATTCGGATCGCATGACAAAGTCCATAACCGGTGTGCTTCATAAGATTGCGGCAGGCGTGATCCAAGGTCAGGCGGCTACCGGCAAGCCAGCCACGGTAATCATAGTTCAGGTCAGGTCCGTAATAAATGCCGTCTTCCTGACAATTAAGAAATTTTTCCTTTGAGGCCATGCAGTCAGTGATCAGGCAGATCTTTTCAACGCCCTTGGTGCGAATTACCAGCTTGATCAGGTCCGGTACTACATGCACGCCGTTTTCGTCGCAGATCAGTTCCGCGTACATATCCGGGTTGTACAGGGTATACTGGTCACAGCCTGCACCGGGAGTGCCTTGGGCACGGCCCTTGCAGGAGCCGGAATCGCCGTGATGGGTCTGTACCTTGACACCGTATTTTTCCACCTTTTTACATTGTTCGGAAGACGCTCTGGAATGACCCAGCGCAAAAATGGCATTAGGATCACACTGCTTCACATAAGCCATAAATTCTTCGATATTTTCCCGACCGGGATCAATTGCCCAGATCCGGGCAAAGCCTTTCATAGCCTGAACCAACGGCTCATATTCCTCTTTTTGAATGCGGTCTGTCCAAAGTATGTACTTTTGATTGCTGCCAGTGCCACTCATATACGGTCCTTCCATATAAAGCCCGTTCAGGATCCGTCCGGCACCTTTTTGGGAAGCTTCTTTGACCCTCCTGGCACCGTCCAGCATTTGCTGCATGGTCAGGTTGCAATAAAAAGTAGGCAAAATCGTGGTCTGTCCATGGCGGATAAAGAATTCTGCACACTTAAGCGGTTCATCACAAAACAGATCGTCGGCAGATCCGTGGTTATGGATATCCACCAAGCCAGGGGCCGTATATAAGCCATGGGCATCTATGATCTGTGTTCCATTGGGGATGTGGACGTTTTTTGCTTCATCAGCCTGAATGATCAAACCGTTTTCGTAGGTCAATGCGCCGTTGAAGATAATTCCGTCCTCCATAATCAGTTTGGTATTGACAATGGCGTTCATATCGTAGCCTCCCAAATCCTTATCACAGGTGTTTTCAATGATAATATGACACCGATCCCACGATCCGTCAATTCATTTTTGCATTTTCGATGAGAAATACTGTTAGATTAATACAATAGTACAAACACCCGGAGCAAGCCGGGTGTTTGGTGTTATACAGTACGATCTATCAGGGAATGAGCCAAATCAATTAAGTAGCCGTTTTCTTCAAAAGCATCCAAAGCGGCGATTGCTTTTTTGGTATGCTCCCGGACCATATGTTCACAGGTTTCCAGGCCATAAAGCTGCACAAAGGTGTTTTTATCCTGATCTGTTCCCACTGCCTTGCCCAAAGCCTGCTGATCACCGATCACATCCAGCATATCGTCACGTATCTGAAACGCAAGACCAAGATTGGATGCAAAAGCTTCTGCTGCTTTCAGTTGCTCAGCATTGCCGTCGGCTGCAATCACACCCAGCATACAGGCAGCACATATCAGCGCACCGGTTTTTCTTGTTTCGATATCCAGCACCTGCTGGGCCGTGCAGACCTTCTGCTCCCCTTCTATGTCCAAAACCTGTCCGCCTACCATACCCAATTCACCGGCACATTGGGAGAGAATTTCCACAGCCCGAATTCGGGCCTCAGCGGACAAATCTGCTTTAGCAAGATAGGAAAATGCTGCAGTCAGCAACGCATCTCCTGCCAAAACCGCAATGGCCTCACCATATACTTTATGGTTTGTTGGCTTTCCCCGGCGAACATCATCATCATCCATACAAGGCAGATCATCGTGAATCAGGCTGTAAGTTTGGATCATCTCAACGGCTGCGGCAAAAGGCATAGCTTTTGTCCATTCACCACAGCACATACGGCAAAACTCAAGTGTAAACAATGGACGAAGCCGTTTGCCGCCTGCCAGTAAACTGTATCGCATGGCGGAAAAAAGGGTCTGCTGCGGCTCGTTGGGATAAACAAAGCAGGTATTTGTTAAGTATTCTTCGATGCTGCTTTGGTAATTTGAGGTCAATTTATTATAGCTCGTTTCCATCTAATACTTCCTCCGCAGGACTGCCATCGGCCAGTGTAACGATCTTTGTAACCTGCTGCTGGGCATGATCCAAAAGCTTGTCACATTCCCGGACAAGGGATGTGCCCTCCTGAAACAGCTTCAGCGATTCCTCCAGCGGCACATCGCCACGCTCCATTGCGCGGACGATCTGCTCCAATCTAGTCATATTCTCTTCAAAGGTGGTAGCTTTTTTGCTCATAGCCGTTACTCCTTATTTTTAAGCGCATTTTTGACGACAGCTTCGAAGCTTCCGTCACTGAGTGTAACCTGAATGGGCATATCCTGTTTGATCTGTTCTACAGAGCGAATGACTGTACCGTCCGCAGCTCTTGTCATGGAATAGCCCCTTGTAAGAACCTTAAGTGGACTCATGGCATCCAGTTTTGCGGTTTGCATCAAATACCGCTGTTTTTTAATATTGATCGCAACCTGATACTGCGCATTTAATTTATTGGTCAGAAGTTCCAGGGCTTTTCTTCTATGATCAATGTAGGCAAGCGGACTTTGCAGTGCAGATCCTGCAGAAAGTGCCTTCAGGTGAGTTCTTCCGGCTTGGATCTGACGGTTGAGTACACCTGCCATTGTCGCAAATATTCCATCTAAAGTCTGACGCAGAGCATACTGATCCGGTACCGCCAGTTCTGCAGCATTGGAAGGGGTTGCGGCGCGCAGGTCAGCTACATAGTCGGAAATAGTCACATCCGGTTCGTGACCCACAGCGGAGATCACGGGGATTTCAGAATCGTAAATAGCGTGGGCAACGATCTCCTCGTTAAAGGCCCAAAGGTCTTCGATGGATCCGCCGCCACGGCCTACGATCAACACATCAGCAAGCTTGTAGCGGTTGGCGTAATAAATGGCGGAGGCAATTTCTGCCGGAGCTTCTGCTCCCTGGACACGTACCGGAATCAGGCGCACTGCCGATAAGGGATAGCGTTTTTTCAGGATCCGCAGCATATCATGGAGTGCTGCACCGGCAGCACTGGTGACAATGCCGATCATATTAGGATATTTGGGAATGGGTTTTTTGTGTGCCTCGTCAAAAAGCCCTTCCGCAGACAGCTTCTTTTTGAGTTGCTCAAAGGCAATATGAAGATCGCCGATGCCGTCCACCGTTAAATTCGTACAGTAAAGCTGATAAGCACCGTCCCTGGGAAACACTGAAATCTTTCCGAAGGCCACGATCTTCATACCGTTTTCAGGACGAAAGCGCAGTCTGTAAGCATTTCCCTTGAACATCACACAGCGCAGTGCAGACTGCTCATCCTTCAAGGTGAAGTAATGATGGCCAGAGGGATACAGTTTATAGTTACTGATCTCTCCACGGACCGCCACGGCTGCAAGTAAGGGATCTGCATCCATTCTGGAGCGAATATATTCATTGATTTGGGATATGGATAAAACATTTTGTTCCATAATCACTTCTCCAAAGCCCGGTGGGCCAAAATGGCAACACCCATTGCATTGTCCGTAGAAAACTCCGGTGCGGCAAATATAGGATCAAATTCCGCAGTTAACCGACGGAGCATGGAATTGGATGCCACACCGCCGGAAAACACAACCGGTGTATTTGGGTACTGTTTTAAAGCGTTTTGCGTTGCCTTGCACACGGCGTTGATAACGCATCGAAGCGCATAGGCTGCGGTTTCACAGTCACAGTGGGTTTGCTCATAAAACTGCTGTACCTTATTTTGTACCCCGGACAAGGAAAAATCCATATCCGGACATTTGACAGAAAATACGTTCTGACGCTGGGCCTGCCGGCTGAGTTGATCCAAATGGCGTCCTGCCGGAAAAGGAAGGCCCAAAAGCTGCCCGGTTCTGTCGATCAATTGACCGGCAGAAATATCTGTAGTCCCTCCGATCCGGGTGCAGGAAACATTTTTTCCGTCCGGCTGCACATACAGAAGCTCTGTAGTGCCGCCGGAAAGATGCCAGGCCAAATGGGGACTATCCATCAGATCCATCCGACCTGCGCTCCAAAGACAGGCTGCTACATGGCCCTGCTGATGAGAACAGCAGAACAGCGGTACATTGAAAGAATCCGCCAAAAGCTTTGCGTGAGAGTAGCCTACCGTAAAGCAGGGCATATAGCTGCTCTCTACTGCCCGTGGTCTTGTGCTTACACCAACGGCGGAAATTTCACAGGGCTGTATACGCGAAAACAGCCTGTCGGAAAGCTCCGGCAGGCGTTGGGTGTGAGAAAATACGGCATCGCTTTGGCGCAATCCAAGAGCCCCTTCCTTAACAGGAAGAAGCTTGGATTCGTTGATGCCATCTATGCCATTGTACATGGCAATGGAAGTTGTGTAGTTGCTGGTATCAAAACCAATGACGCACATTTTTATACCTCGGTGGTTAATCCTCTTGCAAAGGAACCTAAAATACCATTGACAAAGGATCCGGTATCATCGCCATCATACAGCTTGGCAAGACGTACTGCCTCGGAGATAGCCACGCCTGTGGGTACATCCTCCACATACAAAACTTCAAACATAGCAAGCTGCAGGATCGTTCTGGTGAGCCTGGAAATACGGGAAATATCCCAGCCGATGGAATACTTCTTAATATGTTCGTTCAGTTCCTCTGCGCGGTTGGCAACGCCGGAGACAACCTGGTCGATGTATTTTGTCAGCGATTTGCTGGGACGATCCGCGTAAAGTTCATTTTCCTCAGCAAGAAGGCTGTAGTATGCTTTATCCAGCCGGGCAGAGACGATCACCTCAGGCTCTTCTCCGGTAAACTCTCTGGAATATATCAAATGAACTGCCAATTCTCTGGCATTTGATCTGGTCATAGCTTCTCCTTACTGACGAACAATCTCACAAACATTTACATTGACAGCGCTGATCTGAACGCCGGTCATGGATTCGATAGCACTGGAGACAGCCTGTTGAACAGCAGCCGCAACATTTACGATATTTTGTCCGTAAGCCACAATGATGTTGCAATCGATGCTCAAATTCTGCTCCTCGTCGATGACAACCTTCAGGCCCTTGCCCCAATTCTTCTTACCGATCAGCTCAGCAATATCAGCACCGGGCTTTACACTTAAAGAAACAACCCCCTCAACCTCGCATACAGCGTGGTCAACGATGGCACCGATCACATCCTCAGAAATCATAATATTGCCATGATCCTGATTTTGGGTAATATACTGCTTATTTTCAGCCATAAGAAATACCTCCAAATATCATCGTGAAGCTTTGCACGACAGACTTTTGTTTATTGTAACACAAAACAGAAAAATTACAACTGTTTTCTTAAACGAAATTAGCCGACAGTTTCCTGCCGGCTAATTGATTATCTTTGTACTCTGCCGGAACCGTCGCCGCCAGCCAGTTTTTCCACCTCGGAAACGCTGACACGGTTATAGTCCCCTTCTACGGAGTGTTTAAGCGCAGATGCCGCTACAGCAAACTCAATGGCCTGCTGGGTGGTTTTGCCACTGAGAAGCGCATAGATCAGGCCGCCACCAAAGGAGTCACCGCCACCCACACGGTCAACGATGTGCAGATGGTAGGATTTGGAGAAGCAGAAATCTTTTCCGTCGTAAAGCATGCCGGCCCAGTCGTTATCGTTGGCAGAAATGGAAGTACGCAATGTGATAGCTACCTTCTCA
Source organism: Oscillospiraceae bacterium (assembly GCA_017435615.1). Taxonomy (GTDB): domain Bacteria; phylum Bacillota; class Clostridia; order Oscillospirales; family Oscillospiraceae; genus Faecousia. Next base: position 10,462 of record JAFSET010000081.1, read on the forward strand.
AAGCCAAACTTATCCATAAGCTGCTTGGCAACAGACTTATAGCCTTCGTGGTTCAGCTTGCCACCGTAAATGTCGGTGTCCTCAGCCTCGATGCCGAAGACGTCCTTTGCATCTTCCTCGTTGGAGATGCATACGTCCACATACTGGCACAGCTCAGTCATAGCCTCACGGGCTTCTGCACGGGTCCAGAGCTTGCCACGGTAGTTTAAGTCGCAGGATATTTTAACGCCACGGGCCTTGGCCGCCTGGCAGGCCTGCTTACAAATTTCTACCATATTACCACCCAGGGCCGGTGTGATGCCGGTAAAATGGAACCAGTCTGCGCCTTCAAAGATCTCGTCCCAATTAAAGTCCTCAGGCTGCGCCATCGCAATGGCGGAATAAGCCCGGTCGTAAATACACACGGAGCCACGCTGGGATGCACCTTTCTCCAGGAAGTAGATGCCTACACGCTCACCACCGCGGACGATCTTGGAAGTGTCCACGCCAAAATAACGCAGAGAATCCACAGCCGCCTGACCAATGGCGTGCTTGGGCAGTTTCGTCACATAGACACTGTCCAGCCCATAGTTGGCAAGGGAAACCGCCACATTGGCTTCACCGCCGCCAAAGGTGGCCTGCATCTGATCGTTTTGAAAAAAACGGTAACAACCGTTGGGTGCAAGGCGAAGCATCAGTTCGCCAAAAGTAACAACTTTGCTCATTGCGAAACCTCCATTTTTTCCAGTGCTTCCTTCACAAAGAAGCTGCCGCCGACGGCTTCGACCTTGTCAAAGGCCAAAAATTCATCGATATTGCTGCGATCAACACCGCCGGTGGGGATAAACTTCACCTGGGGAAACGGTGCGGACAGAGCCTTCAGGGCCTTCAGACCGCCATAAATATTTGCCGGGAAAAATTTCACTGTTGTGATGCCCAACTCCAAAGCCTGCATGATCTCTGTGGGGGTGACACAGCCAGGGTAATACGGAACATTGTGCTCCTTGCAAACCTGGGCAACGGCAATAGACAGACCGGGAGACACAATAAATTGCGCACCGGCCTCCAAGGCCTGACGGCATTGCTCAGCATTGATCACAGTACCGGCACCAATGCTCATATTCGGGTATGCCTTGCAGGCATAGGCGATGGCCTCGGCTGCACAGGCGGTGCGGAAGGTGATCTCCGCACAGTTGATGCCGCTGGCCTTTAAAGCTGTGAGGATCTTGTCGGTTTCAGACAACTCTTTGATGACTACGACAGGTACATACTTTTCCATGGTTCATCCTCCCGTTATACGCCGGAGTAGGCGCTGAATCCGCCGTCGATAGGCAGCACCACGCCGGTAATGAAGCCGGCTGCATCATTGTTCAGCAGGAACAGCAGACCGCCTTCCAACTCTTCACTTTCACCGAAACGGCCCATGGGTGTGGCAGCCAGGATCTTACCGGTACGGGCAGTGGGGGTGCCGTCTTCGTTAAACAAAAGTTTTGCGTTCTGCTTCGTGGAGAAGAAGCCGGGAGCAATGGCATTAACTCGGATGCCCACCTTGGAGAAGTGAACAGCCAGCCACTGGGTAAAGTTGGAAATAGCAGCCTTGGCACCGGAGTATGCCGGAATTTTGGTCAATGGGGTGTAGGCATTCATAGAGGAAATATTCAAAATGTTGCACCCGGGACGGCCTACCATCTGCTCGGCAAAAGCCTGTGTGGGGATCAGGGTGCCCAGGAAGTTCAGGTTGAACACAAAACCGACACCGGCAGCATCCAGGTCAAAAAAGCTCTTCGTATCGGCATCGATATCACCAATCTCAAAGTATTCCTTATCCGTGGTAGCCTTGGGGTTATTGCCACCGGCACCGTTGATCAGAATGTCGCAGGGACCGAGATCCGCCAAAACCTGCTTTGCCACATTGCAGCAGATCTCACGGTCCAATACATTGCAGCTATACGCCTTGGCAACGCCGCCTTCTGCAACGATCTCGTCGGCAAAAACTTTGGCAGCCTCCTCATTCAGGTCCAGCAAGGCAACCTTTGCGCCAGCACGGGCCAATACCTTTGCGAAATTGGAGCACAGAACGCCGCCTGCGCCGGTTACAACGGCAACCTTGCCGGTCAAATTGGTATCCAAAACATTCTTTTTCATATTATTTACCTTCCTTTTCACAGGCCTCAAATAGACCGTTGATGTACGCAGCACCCAGTGCTCTGTCGAACAGGCCGTAGCCGGGCTTTCCGGTTTCGCCCCAGATCATACGACCGTGGTCAGGACGAACATAGCCGTCAAAGCCGTTGTCTGTCAATGCTTTCACAACCTGATACATATCCAGGCTGCCGCAGCAGGATAGATGTGCGCGCTCCTCAAAGGAGCCGTCTTCCATAATCTTAACATTACGAATATGCATAAAGGCGATCCGGTCTTTTTCGGCATACTTTCTGACCATGGCAGGAATATCGTTGCTTTCGGCGCAGCCCAAAGAACCGGTACACAGACACAGGCTGTTGGCAGGGCTGTCCACGATAGCCAGCATCCGGTCCAAATTCTTTTCGCAGGTGATAATTCTGGGCAGACCGAAGATGGGATACGGAGGATCATCGGGATGAATGGCCATGCGTACACCACATTCCTCAGCAACAGGGATAACCTTTTTCAGGAAGCGTTCCAGGTTGCTCCACAAACCTTCCTCACCGATCTCACCGTAGGCAGTGATCAGCTCACGAACTTCTTCCTGGGTGTAGCTGGAATCCCAGCCGGGAAGATGGATATCGTCCTTCAGCGGATCCAGGCCGCGCATCTGATCCCAGTACATAACCAGGCTGGTGGATCCGTCAGGCGCTTTCTTATCCAGTTGGGTACGGGTCCAGTCGAATACGGGCATAAAATTATAGGTAACGCACTTGACACCGTAGGCGGCGCAGCGGCGAATATTTTCACAATAGACCTCCAAAAGACGGTCTACCTCTCCCCTGCCCAGCTTGATATCCTCGTGAACGGGAATGGATTCCACAATGTCAAAAACAAGACCGTGTGCCTCGCACTGTGCCTTCATTTTTGCCAGACTTTCCTCCGGCCAAACCTCGCCAGGCTTTACATCGTATACTGCGGAAACTACAGAACGCATACCGGGAATCTGAGAAATGTTTTCCAGGGTGACGGGGTCACCTTCGCCATACCATCTGAATGAAAGCTTCATAAGTTTTCCTCCGTATTCTTTATGGATACATCGTATCCAAATTTTAGGGTATTGCAACTAAATATAGTATATATTTATTTATTGCAAAGTAAATTGCATAAATTGTTTGCATTATTGCAAATCTTGTGGTATTATCTCCTGGAGGTGAAAAATATGATCAAAACACCCCAATCCTTTGATCCGCGGCAGCAAATGAACAGTCAAACCTTTGAGGCTTTTTACTATAAAGAGCCCCGTGGCGTGGATGTGGAAGTGCATCACCATGATTTTTATGAAGTGTATAATCTGTTAGCCGGTGAAGTCAGCTATTGGGTGGACGGAAAAACCTATCATTTGCGATCCGGTGACATTCTTTTGATCAATCCAATGGAACTGCACCGGCCCATTGTGGACAAAAATTCCAGGTATGAACGTTTTGTACTTTGGATCAATAAAAATTACCTGGATTCCCTGTCCAGCGAAATCCCACTGACAAAATGCTTTCAAAGCAGCTTTAATCATTACCGGGGCAGCAGTGTCACGCCGCTGTTTTCTGATCTTGTGACAGAGCAGTACGGTACAAAGTACGCATCCGACATATATGCTTTGGGTATCTTTTTACAACTCATGGCCGAGCTTAACCGCCTGTCTCCTGTCGGTACACCCAACACAGACCGTTCTCCGCTGATCACGGAGATCATCGACTACATCGGAACGAAGTTCCATGAAGAATTATCTTTGGATCTGCTGGCCCAAAGCTTTCACATCAGCAAGTATCATTTATCCCACGAATTCAAAAAAATCACCGGTACCAGTGTATACCATTATATCACGCTGAAACGGCTTGCCCACGCCCGGCAAATGCTGATGAATGGCAGTACACCGGGAGATGTCTATTCTGCCTGCGGTTTTCGGGATTATACCGTCTTTTACAAGGCATTTAAGGCAGAATACGGCACATCCCCTCTGATGGTCAACGCAGACAAGTAAAGACACGCAACACAAAAAGGTTGCGTGTCTTTTTCGGTATTATTCCATTTTTCCCTGCCGCAGGTACTCGGCTATCAAGTCCCGGGTAAACAGGTCCTGCTCATAGCGAACGATCTCCGTCAGTTTATTAGGCCCATAGGTGGAGGTGTAGGTATCCACCACCACATAGTAAGTAGCATTGGGGTCCAGGGACTGGCGTACCAATTCGCCATAGTCACCGTATCCGATAAAATAGTTTTCGTTTCCTGTTTCAAAGAACTTGTCCCGCAGATCCCTGCCTTTGACAGAGCACAAAACAAGATAATTATCAAAGGGGAACATCATCATAAGCTCCGCGTACTGCACAGTACCCATTTCAAGGAAGCCAGGAGCACGGACGGTGAAAAAGCCGCCGCCCAACACGATATCATAGTCCTGTCCCCACAGCTCCATACCCTTTTCATAGTACAGATTTGCCGCGATCTGGCGAAGCTCCTCACTGCTTCTGTTTTGACTGTTATAGCCAAGCTCCTCCCAGGCAATACTGACCTGATCATCATATTTGGTCAGCAGATCCTGAACCACAGGATCATCGGAAAAGCTTCTGTATTTTTCACTGCCAATATACTCAGCGTTGTTGACCGTGGAGCTTCCATTGGCAATGTTGTAATCCACATCCACATAGGAAATGCCTGTGTTATCACCGCCGCCTTGCATATGGTAAACGCCGTACTGGTCCTGCTTGACATAGAACTGGTGGGTATGGGCCTCAAACACAAGATCCACATATCCGTCGGAAAGCTCCACATCGTAGTAGGACGAGAGAACATTTTTAGAGATCTTGTCGCTAAAGTCCTTGCCGCCGTATCCGTCGTGGATGCTGTAAAGAATATAGTCCACACCCTCCTGGCGGAGCCGCTGCGCCTCTGCCTTCACAAGCTCTGTCAGCTCATCACCAACGACAAAATAAATCTCCTTGGTATGGTCGGAAGCGATGGAAGAATAGCAATCACCCATAGCGCCAATAATGCCGATTTGGATGCCGCCTTTTTCGATTACCACGGAGCTGTCGCAGTATTCGACTCGGCTGTTGGTGTTTCGGCTATAAATATTGATACCTAAAAAAGGAAATTCTGCAATCTCTTTATTGGCATGGATATACGCCTCTCCCCAGTCGAATTCATGGTTGCCCAAGGTCATGGCAGCAAAGTCCAGCTCGTTCATCCAGTCGGTCATAATCAGACCTCTTGTCAGATTGGATTCTGCACTTCCCTGCCACATATCACCGCTGGAAAGCAGGATCATATTTTCCTCAGCAAAATAGGCTCGCCGCAGATATGTACTCATTTCATCCACGCCGATCTGACTGGTGGTTGTGTCCAAAAGCTTGCCATGCAGATCATTGACCGCATAAAAATCTAAATTCACCAAAACAGAAATGCCGCAGTCATCACAAATGCCATTATTGTCAGTATCTGTGTGCTCTGACTGCTGCGCAGGCTCTGTTCCGGTGTTGACAGGCTCCTGCTTGCAGCCGGTAAACACGCTCAACAGCATAATTAGGATCAGCAAAATTGTTATGCGTTGCTTCATTGGGAAACCTCCGTAATACAATATGCAAACATCATAACACAGTCAGGAACATCCTGCAATCTGTTTTTTGCGAAAAACCGCCGTTTATCAGCAGAAATCGTACTGATAAACGGCGGTTACGGATTTATTGAACCTCTACAACTCGAATATCTTCCATAGAAAGATCAGCTTGTGTCATCACGATATCCGCGATCACAGCCACATCCTGTTGCTGCAGTCCGCCTTCCGGAGACGCTACAGCAACGCTGATACCTTCCTCATTCATATAAGCAACACAGTCTTGATATCCTTTGGCAATGACAAGGCTTTCGATCTGCGCTTCACACAGAGCAGTTTGAACGATGTCTTCAAGCTGCTCGTTGGATTGGACCTGAGATGGGTCCTCACCATATGCCATTGCCTCCTGCAGAAGGGTCACCGCACTGTCTCTTGCCTCCTGACGGGACAATCGGACTGCGGCAAAATAATCGGAAATGGTTTCAGGAGCGTCTGTTTCCAAGGCCGTTCCGTCTGCCATCACCAATGTATCAGCAGACAAAATCTTTTCTTCATTCAGAGTTTGCGTCAGGTCAGCAACTGTCTGATCCTCTGTGTACAACCAGTTTACATAAATCCCTCCACATACCGCAACCAATACCGCCGCTGCAACCAGGTTTTTCTTCCAGATCTTCATATCCATTCCTCCATCATTTCATTTTTAATACTGCAATTTTATCCGCACCCAATCCGGTAAGCTTTGATACCGCCTCTGTGATGGCAAGCTTTACCCCGAGATCCTCTGCGCCCTGACATAGGATCAGTGCTCCGGAGTACGTGGCTGGGTTTACCTGACGTATAAGTCCTGACTGCACTCTCTGTCCGTCTGTCACTGTCACTGTGTCGATTTTTGTTGTAGTGGAGTTTTCAGAAACAGACAGATCTTCATCAGTCTGATACACCGTTTCACTCCCTGACTTTTCGCAAAGCAGTACTTTTACATCGCCTGCCCCCTGGACCTGGGATAAAAGCTGCTCAAGCTGTTGTTGAACACAAACCGGTTGATTGGTTTCTTCCTCCTTTTGTATCTGGGTTTTCTGCTCCTTTTTGCCTGGCAGCAGCATCAGCGCAAGGCCAAGAAACAAAACCAGGACGGCGTATTTATATTTTTTTATGTAAGTTGTTACTGTGCCGGAAAGCTTTTTCAGATCCATTGCTGATTCTCCTGAGATATTCCGAGATTTTCGGCGATAAATTGGGTAAGCTGAGCTTTTTTATAGGGTGCGGCTTTTCCCTGAAGCATAACCCCCGTTATGGACGGCGGTGATGTATCGTCAAGCAAAATTTCCGCTTTCAGGGTCAGCCCCAGTCTTTCTGCTTCCTCCAAAATATATGCCTGAGCCTGCTGCTTTATGATATCAGCCATTGCCGCATCCGCCATTTGCTTGCCGGCGCAGGCGTTCTGTGAAGCAGATGCCGAATATTCATCAAAAAATTGTTCAAAATCATCCAATTCGATTTGAAGCACAGCCGAAAGCAAGGTAACTGTTAAAAAGACACCTGAAACTGCCTTAATAATTTTGCCTGCCGGTCCCTTATCACCAACCACCAGCTTTACCACAGCACAAAGAATGGCTGCCGCAGTAATACTTAATAAATATGCCGTGATTCCTTCCACTATGACATCCCCTTCAAAAAACAAACAACGCCAATCAAAAGAAGCAGACAAACCGTACCAGTCATAGCAAGTACCATACTCATCACGCCGGAAAAATCCTCCAAAAGCTTATTTTCCTGTTTTGATCCAAAAACGGTGCACACAGCCGCTGTAACCTTTAGCAGTAAATACTGCACACCGATTTTTAAAAAAGGACCGACAAACAGTGCAATCGTGGCAAAAATGCCATATATTCCTGCGGCGTTTTTCATCATCCCGGCACTAAGCAAAATGGTCTCAGATGCTTCTGAAATAATACTGCCCACCACAGGCACCATAGCCGAGATCGTCAGCTTGGCTGCCTTTACAGCCGAAGCGTCCGCTGCGCCACTGATCACGCCTGTGATACCGATATATCCTGTAAATACATACAATATAATCTTTAATCCCCAGCAAATAAGCCATTTGATAAAACCGGAAAGATTTGTGATCAGAGGCTGGTCGGTTACGGCGTTGACAATGATCAGGCAAATATAAATGTACAGCAAGGGCAGGATCAGGCGGCTTATCATGGTTGACAGCACCGTGCTGAAAAAAGCTGTACCGGCATACAGTGTTACGGACGCAGATGCTCCGCCCTGGGCTGCAAGTGCCCCTGTAAGCACCGGAAGTAAAAGCTTTGCGTATTCCGTCATCTCCACAACTGTATCCGCACCTAAGCGGATCAGTGTCCCGGCAGGCTCGATCAAAATGACACCGATCAGCACAGTAGAAACAAGGTGCAGCACCGGGGTTGATGTACCCGGAAACACATCCACAACTGTAACCAGTAAGATGACTGCAACTATTCGCACACACGCGCCTGCCGACTCTGCAATCTCCGGAAGCAGCCTGTCAACGGCAGAGCCGATCACAAACCACAAGCCCTCTGCAAAGGACTGGTTTTCTTCCGGCATATACACTTCGCCATCCTCCGGAACAGGCGGTGCGGTAAACTCCATTGCATTAACCGGTATGGCAATGACAACTAAGAGCAGAATACTAAGCAACACTCTTCTCATACCAGCTCCAGCACCTCTTTTACCAGCTCCAAAAGCTTTGAAAAAAGTGGAATACAAAGGCACAAAATCACAACAGCCGCTAAAACCTGTATCGATTTCCCCAATGCGGCATTTCCCGAATCGTTGCAGATCAAACAGGTGATTTCACACAAAAGACCGATTCCCATGGTTTTAAACAGGATCTCAATAAAGTCCTGATTTAATTGGCCCATATCCATCAGCGTTATGATAAAATCCAACAGTTTTTGAATATAAATCCCGGCCACGGACATGACCATCCCACACACGCAAAGGATCAACAAAACCGAAAAATCCTTTCCCTGTTTTGCAAGGATCATGCTGACGATCACAGTGATCAAAACACCGGCTGAAGCTTTCATAAATAAATCCATCAGAAATGAAACAAGCCTTTCACCAACTCGAACAGTTCCGAGATTTTGGACGCGACCATCATAAGCACCACTACCAGACCAGTCAGCGTGGTCATAGTTGCCTGTTCCTCCCTCCCGGATTTCGATAGCACCTGATTTAAGATAGAAACAATAATACCAATCGCAGCAACTTTAAAAATAAGATCAATTTCCATACATCACATCAATAAAATAACCAGTGCAGCACCTGCACATAATCCCAGAGTTTGATAACTGCGCAGTCGTACATCCGCATTATTCATCAATTTATTCAGTCGAAGTCTGCACTCCTGCCGCACACTCTCCAAACCACGAAGCTGTCCGTTCAGATCAAACCGACCCAAATTGCTGCCAAGCAACTCAAGCATTTGATATGTTTGCAGCGGCAGATCCTTTGACTTTGCTAAAACCGATCCCATACACCGCTTGACATCCGGAGAGATTTGATCCTCCAACTCCTGGGAAAGCAACGCAAACACCTGTCTTAGCGCGCCGTCACATTCTGAAGCTGTCTGTCTGCAAAGATCCGGCAAGGCAGACATTCTGAATTGCAGTTCACATTCCATATAATCCAGTGCCGCTATCAGCTTTTTCAGCATAACCGTCTCTTTTCTATGAGCACTGGCAATCATCAGGCCAAATCCACCGCATCCGGCAACGATTAAAATGGCACCGATCCATTTGATCATCATAAGCAAAATCCTTCCTTTTGCCAGGTTTTATCCGTGCGCATAGTGATCAGCGTGTCAAATATCCCCTGACTGACCAACGGTTCATAGGTTTTTCGAGCATACAACTCTTCTTTGGAGCCGGCGTGGGCCGTTGCAATTAACTGAACACCACACCACGCAGCTTCCAATAATGCGGCACAGTCCTCTGCTGCCGTGATCTCGTCCAATGCGATCACGCTGGGAGACATGGTCTGCAAAGCACAGCAGATCATTGTCTGCTTCCTGCCCCCAGAAAGCACGTCAGTCTGCTTTCCACGTTCAAAAAAGAATTTACCTGCGCTGCACGGAAAAAGTTCTCTGCGTTCATCCAAAACCGTTACAGCGCCTTTTCCGTGATTGGAGATCTGACGTATCAAGTCGCGCAAAAATGTAGTTTTACCGCTGCCTGGAGGACCGATGATCAATACCGATCCCTGCTCTTTCCATGTATCTGCTGATATTCCATAAAAATCTCTTGCCACACGCATGCACAGTGATGTAACCGGTGCAATGTTTTTCAGTGTCTGTCCATCAAAGGAACACTCTCCACACAGCCCTATTCGATGACCTCCTGGAGCGGTAATATAACCGTGCTGAATACTTCCTGCTGTCCAGGGAGAGTATTTTGTCGCGGCGTTGATACAAAAACGCAGATCTTCTCCCCTGACCGGCTTGTTCAGCCAAATGGACTGGTTTTTCAATATAAGCTGAGGTGGCTCGTCCATTCGTAAATGAAGCTCCTGTAGCTGCTGTGCGCCATGCTCGTCCACCGGTTGTCGCATCCATCCGGGCAACAGGTTGATAAATTCCTGCCATTGACATCTCATTTGCATCACTCCTACTTGAGCCTATGCCTGTCCCTTGACAGTATGCAAAAAAATAGCTGACAGCTTTCGCCGTCAGCTATTGAACTATTTTTATTTCTGTCCGATTTTTATCAACCGAACGATTACAGGAGCCAAAATAATATTCGTAACAAGCTCAACAATGAAATTGGCACCTGCAAGCCCCAGGAACATATAAGTAGTGGCGTCTGCATAACCGTACTCAACGGCCCAGGCTTCAATTGCCGGCATGAAGAACAACCAGCAGCCAAGCAAAAAAACACCGGTGTTCACGATAGGACAGGTAATGGCAGCGGCAACCACCGCTACATATCGGTTGCATTTTTGCAGCAGCTTATACACAAGTCCTGCAAAAAGGCCGCACAGGATACCCTTCATCAATACCACACCAACGGTGGCCAGGGCATCAATGGCTAAAAACGGAGCCGCATCACCGGACAACAGTACCGTCAGACCAAAGGCCAGTCCAAGAAATGCACCGGCTTTCCAGCTATAAACCGCAGAGCCCACCACGATAGGGACGAGCACAAGGGTTATGGAAAAAATTCCTATGTGGATACCTCCACCTAATAGCTGTAAGACCACGACGATTGCTGTAAACAATCCAATTCCAACCATTGTTTTTGTTTTGCTGTTCATATGAAATTCCTCCTTGCTGTCGCTCCGGCTTTCCGGATGCGATGCGTATTTACCTGTAAACAGGCCTTATTTAACAGGAAATATCCTGCTAAAAGGTTTCTTCTTCGTCCTGCTCCTCCATCAGATCGTCAAATTCCATTTGGGCAGGCTTTCCTGATTTCATTTGCTCCCATTGTTCCTTTGTGATCAAAATGGCTCTGGGTTTACTACCCTGGAAGGGGCCAACGATCCCCTTTTCTTCCATTTCATCAACAATACGGGCAGCGCGGGCATATCCCAGCTTCAACCTTCGCTGAAGCATAGAAACAGAGGCCTGATTGGTTTCCAAAATCACATCAACCGCTGCAGGAAGCATTTCATCGCCGTCAAGCTCCTCAGAGTTAGGCTCCGGATCAGTCACAGCCTGTGCAGAATTCTTACTGCCGGTCTGTGCTGCCTTTCGCTCGATCTCTTCAAGAACATCCTGATCATAATCAGTGGAATAGTTGGATTTTACATAATTTGCGACAGCTTCCACTTCAGGGTCACTGACAAAGCAGCCTTGCACACGCTTGGGTTTGCCAATGCCAATGGGGGCATACAGCATATCACCGCGGCCTACCAGCTTTTCTGCGCCCTGTGTATCCAAAATTATTCTTGACTCCATTGCGGAGGCAACCGCAAAGGCAATTCGTGAAGGAATATTTGCTTTCATAAGGCCGGTAATTACGTCGGCGGAAGGACGCTGAGTCGCAATGATCAGGTGAATACCGGCTGCACGGCCCATCTGAGCAATCCGGCAAATGGACTCTTCCACTTCTTTCGCGGCTACCAGCATAAGGTCTGCCAGCTCATCAATGATCACCACCACCTGCGGCAGCTTTTGTCCGTCCATTTCCTGACTGGTGATCATACCGTTATAGGACTCTAAATCACGGACACCGGCGTCAGACATGGCTTTGTACCGGCGCATCATCTCCGTAACAGCCCATTGCAGAGAGCCTGCTGCCTTCTTGGGGTCAGTGACAACTGGAATGAGCAGGTGCGGAATAGAATTATAGATGCCCAATTCCACCATTTTAGGGTCAACCATGATCAGCTTGACATCCTCAGGACTTGCCTTATAAAGCAAAGAAATAATGATGGAATTCATGCAGACGGACTTACCGGAGCCTGTGGTACCGGCAATCAGCATATGGGGCAGCCGGGCAATATTGCCTACAATACAGTTGCCACCGATATCCTTGCCTACAGCAAAAGAGGACAAGGACTTGGCTTTCTTGAATTCCTGAGAGTCAATAACCTCCCGGAGGGATACTGTTGTCACTGCCCGGTTGGGAACTTCAATGCCCACAACTGAGATCTTTCCGGGGACAGCCGCAATCCGCACGCCGGATGCACCAAGGCTCAAAGCAATGTCATCAGCGGCAGTGGTCAGCTTATTCAGACGGACACCCTTCTCCAGCTCAACCTCGTACCGGGTCACACTGGGACCTCTGGTCACATTAATAATATGCGCCTCGATCTTAAAGCTTGCAAGTGTCTCATTCAAACGCTGGGAATTCTCACGCATCTCGGAAGTGGCATCACCGCTGCTTTGGCCCGGAAGCTTTAACAGGTCGATAGGCGGAAAAGAATATGCAGGACGCTCTTCTTTTTGCGCTTTTTCGATCTCCAACGCAACCTCCGCGGCAGATTCGGCCGCTTGCTTTGCAGAGACCTTTTCAATTTTCGTAGCTTCAGCAGCCTTCTTCAATTCCTCAGGCTGATATTTCAGCTCCGGCATCTCTTGCGGGAAGTTTTCTTCCAGCTTCTTCCCCGGGTCTACCAGGGGCTCCTGATCATCCGTAGCAGAAACAGGGACAGCAGCCACGGCCACCGGTGTTTCCACATCGGAATCGATCTGCTTCATAATTTCCTCGGCTTTGGATTGCTCCTTCTGCTTTTTGGCAGGCTCAATAGGTTGCGTGGCTTCGGCTTCCTGCTCCAAAGCCCGGGCACGACGCTGCTGCTTGTGAGCAATGTGTTTATTTGCAATATGGTTAACCACAACAGACGCAGGCTCCGGACGAACCTCCGGTTCTGTTTCACTGTTATCCCGGGGACGATTTTGAATGGCACGAACAATACTGGAAAGTGTGATCTGCATGCCACCCAAGAGGGTGAAGATAATGGAAACACTCAGCAAAATATAACTGATGACTGTTCCACACAGCCACTGCAGCAGCATAGCAATTCCACCACACAGCACACCTCCGGTAGAGCCACCGATGCCGCCCAGCCACAGTTCCGTTACAACAGAAACATCATTGGGAAGCCCCTTAGGTGAGAGCACAAGGTGTGCAACGCAACCACACAAAACCGCAAACGCAGCAAGGCAGGCCGTGCGCATTTTTACCGGCCGGCCACCGCTGAAGGCATGGATAATAAATAGATATAACAGTGTAGGGATGGAGATTGCAAAGCCGATTTGTCCGAAAATGCCGTACATCAAATTAGCAATCAAGCCGGTCAACCATCCATCCGGTATAAAAAAGATAACCAAAAACAGAATGAAACAGCTCAAAAAAGCAGCAGAGGTGATCAGCCGAACAGGAATGGTACGCTCCTTTTGAACATTCTTTGCAGTGGATTTGTTCTTCTTTTTCGCTTTGGAACGGGCTGCTGTAACTGCTTTTTCCGCCCGTGATTTTTTTGTTTGTGCCATATAAACTCCTTTAAGCTGTTAAGTATAGAATCAGCGACAGCAGAGCTGCACCCCAACAGTAGTATCCAAAAGCAGATACGCCGGAACGAGCTGTCATAAATCGCATTAGAAAAATACCGCAGCAAGCTGCTCCAAAGGCAGCAATTGCGGATAAAATACAGCCGAAAACGGATGAAAATGTAACAATACCAAAACCGGATGTAACGATACCGATCAGATCAAATATGATTATTACGAACAAAGCGGGAATACTCAAAATTAAGATCCAATTCAGAGATTTCTCCTTATCACCGCCTCTGGCGATCGCACAGGAATAGCCAACGCCCACTCTGGAAATGCCTGGAAAAATACTGCCTAAGCCGCCCAAGCTGATCAAAAAACTGTCCAGCGCACTCATTTGACTGGCATCCTTATTGCTTTGTGGCAAATGCTCAGGGATATAGATCAAAATGCCGTTTATAACAAAGAACAGAGCAACAAGTGCCAAATTATTTTGCATCCAACCGGTAAATGCAGAAAGCAACATACCAATCACCATGGGTAGCGTAGCAGATTTGATCAAATGCAGGTCATAAGCTGTCCGTCTGTCAGAATGATGGCTTTTTTTACGTGATCTGCGGGAGCCGGACCGACTGTCCCTACGTAATCTTTGAATATATGTACCGCAGCAGGTTACCACCGCCAGCAGCATACCACCGTGTATTAACAGATTTCTCAAATGCTCTGAATCAGCGCCAAATAATGTGTTCAGCAGTGTCTGATGAGCTTGGGAGGAGATCGGAAGAAATTCTGTTAGACCGCTGATCAGGCCATAAAACAGGCTTTGCAGGATACTCATATATTCCGATCTCCTTTCTGTTGGCATAGTTTCTGTTATTCTACCATATCCGTCTTTAAATTTCCAGTGTTTTTATTGGTTCTTTCTGTTTTTTTGCTTTCCAATCATTTTATGCAAAGTACTTAATGCGTCACTCAATCCACCCAGTCGATCGATCAGGCCTGACGCAACCGCCTCTTTGCCGTATAATATGGTTCCAACATCGGTGGCCATCTCCCCTGTTGCCATCATATAGTGTTCAAACCGTTCCTTGGATATTGCGGAATTTGCTGTGACAAAATCAGCGATCTGCTCCTGTATTCTTTGGAAATACCGGAATGTTTGGGGTGCGCCAACCACCAGTCCGGTCATTCGCACCGGATGAACAGTCATACTGGCCGTTGGAGTAATAAAAGATTTTTTGGTGCAGACCGCTAAAGGAATACCAATGGAATGTCCGCCTCCCAGCACCAATGAAACGGTTGGCTTTTTCATTCCGGCGATCATTTCCGCAATGGCAAGACCTGCTTCAATATCACCGCCTACTGTATTGAGCAGCAACAAAAGTCCATCGATCTCTTCGCTTTCTTCAATACCTGCAAGAAGCGGTAAAACATGCTCGTATTTTGTGGTTTTTGCTGTTTCCGGCAGCACTTGATGTCCTTCTACCTGACCAATAATGGTTAGCGTATAGATATTCCCCTTACTGCTTTTTGTAATATCCGAGCCAAGCTCGATCATTTGTTGTCGATCTTCCTTTTTTTGTTCTGCATCTTTTTGTTCATTCATAATGCTTCCCTCCTGTCAAGTCTTAGGATATCCCCTTTTTTTATCACAATTCACTCTTGCATATTTAAGCTTTGGTGTGTATAATGATGAAAAGCTTATTGAAAGGACATAAAATGATGCAATACGAATATAAAACAAAAGGAACATGCTCTCAAAGAATTCTGTTTGACCTGGAAGAAGGCAAGGTAAAAAATGTTCAGTTTATTGGTGGCTGCAACGGTAATTTACAGGGCATTGGCGCTCTTGTGGAGGGTATGGATGTACAGGATGTGATCAACCGCTTGGAAGGAATCCGCTGCGGAATGAAGCCTACCTCTTGTCCCGATCAGCTCTCCAAAGCTTTGAAAGAAGCACTTTAATTTAAATATATAACGTACATTGTGTTGATACTGCTGATTAAAAAACAGTATATTTTAGTTTGTGCTTATATTCACATAAAAGGCGGCGACCGTATAAATGGTCACCGCCTTTTTATTCGCTGTGTTAGGATTCGAACACGAGGCAGCCTACGCTTCGCGTATCTGCCTTCGGCGATGTTATTGTAATACAAGAAGCCTGGGTTCGACTGATCGCAGACAAAAACAAAACCGAAAGAACTAACGTCCTTTCGGTTTATTGGTCGGAGTGTCGGGATTCGAACCCGAGGCCTCTTGGACCCGAACCAAGCGCGATACCAAACTTCGCCACACCCCGACAGCTATGCTATTATATTGGAAATCCCCGTCAATGTCAAGTGTTGTTTTACAAAATACGCAAGTAAGTGAGACAAAAAGGATAAAAGCAAACAGGGTGCGCTGTGGCACCCTGCTTATCAGCTTAGTTCATTACGGAGTATGAAGTTTCGGCTGCGGAAATATCCATATTGCATCCCAGATCGTACAAAGGTACACTATTCAGAAGTAAATCCATCATTTCCAGCGTTTGCAGCATATGCTCATTGGAAACCGGTCTGTGAATTTGAGAAAGCAACAGAGGAAGCGCCTCGTCCGCAGTCATCTTTCTGATAACATTTTCTTCAGAACGTCTGAGGAAGAAAATCCCCGCAAGAGGTCTAATCACATTGTTTCCCAGGTGGTGCTTTCCCATCCAGGGAGTGCCACAAATATTGACTTTGCCATTTTCAATGTGAATAAACGGCTTGTCATCATTGATCATGGAAACCTTATCACCAAGGAGCTTTCTAAGTAAACCTGTATGTGTTGATTTTCCGGTACCACTAAGCGCAGTGAAAATATAGCCTTTTCCATGAACCTCAATGGAAGATCCATGCATCAGGAAACGGTTATGCAGTGTAATATAATCCGCAAATTTCCGAAGTAATGCAATGGTTTCCAAATAGGCATCAGAAGCATTATTGCAATTAGGATCAGACTCCGAATACTCTTCACAAAACTTAATCCGTTCAAAATTGATATCTTCCTGGGTAAGGGAAATATTATGCTGACCAACCTGATCGATTAAATAATCCCTGCAATAATGTTTTGTGGAAGGAAAAAGTGCGGAAATATGAAACGTCATATCCGAAACGGACATATCAAAAACCGTGCTCATAGTACACTCCTAATAATATTTACAGAATGATCGAATAAACAAATTCTACCACTGAAAACAGGCCGTTTCAGCAGACTTTTTGTAGGGACACCGCTTGCGGCGGTGTCCCTACAGATATGTTTGGGTGATTTTCCTCAAGGAGACAGCGATTTTTCGTTAACCGGGAATCATGGGAAGTTCAATAGGATCGTCCTGCCAAGGTGTAGTGACGTCTTGTGGCTCCTCCGCCTTTTCGGTTGTTTCGACAGACTCATCCGGATCAGTAGTACCCTCAACAGAACCCTGTGTCGGTTCGGTAGGCTTATTCTGTGTATCTACAGTAGTATCAGGAACATCCACATCAATGGGAAATTCCCAATCCTGTTCCGTGGTGGCCTCTGTAGTTTCCTGGCCTTCTACAGTCGTATCCACAGTTGTATCTGCAACGGCATCAACAGTTGTATCCTCTGTGCTGTTATCGGTTGCGCCCTGGGTAGCATCAACCGTAGGATCGCCAGATTGTTCAGTGGTGGCATTATCGAAAG
Source organism: Oscillospiraceae bacterium (assembly GCA_017435615.1). GTDB lineage: Bacteria > Bacillota > Clostridia > Oscillospirales > Oscillospiraceae > Faecousia. The sequence goes on from JAFSET010000081.1 coordinate 27,840, forward strand.
TAGGATTAGTTTCTGTGGGATTGCTGGGATTGCAGGCGCACAAGAAAACAAGTGCAAATACCATTAACAACAATAAAATTCTTTTCATGGTCTTTTACTCCTCAATTATCAGGATCAATGGGGGTTTCCCAGTCACCGGATGCACCAACAATTTCGTCAAAGAAACTAACTTCTGCTAAGGGCTTGTCGTAAATCATCTTCATACTCTCCTTTAATTTCGCGAAAACAGGAAACTATGCACCAAGATATGCTACGGCATACAGATAGTAATCATACATTGCCTGCATCATATCACGCAGTACACGCTTGTTTCCGTTATTATAATACATTCTGTGAATGTAATAGAAGGGACTATATGTGACACTCAGTCCATCAACAGAAACCGTGATCTCGTCACATAGCTTGTTGGGAGCGATGTCACTCAATTCAACAAAATACAAAGAATTAGAGGACTTTTTGACCTGGACATCAGAAATAGTCTGATCTGCAATGGTCATACTAAAGGATACAGCGCTGATTGCAGCATCTGTAGACACAAAATAGAACCGAATTCCGGTCTGGTGCTCGTGAATAAGGCTGGCACCGTAGAATTTAACATACGCAGAGGATCCTTGCTTGACAGCCGTCAAATTCTCTGTATAAGGAATTTCAGTTTTCGCAACAGTGATACCGTTGTCGGCCAGATCCGTAACATTATAGTTGAAGTAATCCTGTGCTTTACCGCCGTAAACCAGCATAGCCTTGACAAGATCCTTTACAGAATCACTATAAGCGTCACTGGACAGAATATAATCGCCGTATTTTCGAACAGAATACAGGTACTTGCTGCCTTCGCTGGAAGATGTAATAACCTGAATGCAGATATCATCTGTCATTTGCGCGGCGGCAACATTCGTAGAAACAAGATACGCTTCCGTACCGTTTTCTAAAGTAACGATTTCAAGATCGGAGACTTTATGCTGGATGATCTCGTCATCCACAGTCACCTGAACATAAGCATCGGCATCAGCCAAAACCTCGTCAGCAAGAGTCAGATTAAAATCAGCCTGGATATCACCTTCCAGCTTCAATCCCCAGCTTTCTACGCCGGAAATGCTGTCGTTAACAACGATGTCAGCCGATATCAACGCGCTGCCGTAGTCAGTAGCATTGTCGCCGTTGCATTGCTCTGCAAAAACATAAATGCTATACAAACCGGACAATCCGGAAGGCATATTAACATTGACTGTACCGCTGACAGAATTATTTGCAATATGACCGTAATAGATCGCATCACCGGACTGGTCACAGATCATGACGGAAACATACTCGTTTTCGCCGGAGACAGCTCCGGAATAATCAATGGGCAAAACCCAGTTTTCATAGCCGGCAGTCTGATTGATCACACCGGATGCATCCGCATCGGCAAAGGATGCGGTAAATGCACTATGTGCATCATCGATTAATGTAAGCTTCCACTGATCTGCGGATGCCTGACCAACAGCGGTCAAAGCATCAGCGCCCACTGTGCCGCTGACCTTGCCGCCTACAGCAGCAGAGGACAACGCGATCACATCAGCGGAAATATTGAAAGCGGGACGGGCACCCCAAGTAGCAGAAATATGGGGATATCCAACGAAACCAGCGTCGGAAACAACACCGGCATAAATATCACGGTCGGAATAGGCGGAACGCAGCCACCAACCGTCGGCCTGGCCATCGAAAGTGGCAATTAAGCCTTCAATGGAAGCATGGTAGAAGTACTCATCGACCTCAGCGGCAGAAAGGAAGAATAGCTTTTCAGCGGAAAGCGCATCCTCTCCCCAACTCTCTTCAAAATATGTACCGGAAGAAGCAGCCTTGGTAGTGTCCATGATGTAACCCAGTGCGGTTTCATCAAACACTTCTGCCGCATACTCAGAAAGCCATACCTTTGCGTCACTGTTGGCCCAGGCATTGTCCATACCGCCTTCGTTATAGGCAATATCCTTTGCAACAATGTCTTTGGAAAGCAGTGCAACACCGGCCTGACCGGTAGTTGTACAGTCACCGTCCAAAACTAACCATTGGGCGGAAGATCCGCCGAAAACTACATCGTGTCGGTCAACAATCGCAGAAACACCGGCACCAATGGAAACGCCGAACTGTTCGGGAGTTTCCGCGGCTGTGGCTGCTGCAGGGACGATCCCAAGGATCATGCACACTGCGATAACAAAGCTCAAAAATCTTTTGCTTTGCTTCATAACATTGCCCTCATTTCATATTTAAGTATCTGCCGCAGAAATATCCAGGGCAGACCTATATATGATGCCTTACCACCTTATGGGCCCAAAATGCCCATTTGCACATATACATAAAGAGTATAGCATCATTTTTAATATAATGCAAGTATTATTTTATTTTGGATTTTAGAAAGGATCTGCTTCAGATCACCTTTCGGTTTTGCAGGATACTCCTTTGACAGTGTTGTAAAGAAATACTCTGCATCATAACGATTGTAATCCAGGGGTTTGTTTCCGGTCACTATGCTGCAACGCAGAATATTGATAAACGACTGCCAGCGAGGTTGATAAAAGTCTCGAAGAAGGCCGTTCCACTCTCGTGCGGCGTAATCATGAAGCTCACCGGAACCGTCACGATCGCCCCAAAGCGTCAATAATGTACGGGCCTGGAACTCCATGTAAGCCTTTTCTGCAGGCGTCTGCCCTTCCTCGCGGGCCATCTCAAGCCAGGAACCAAGCAGACAGTGGCTGTCTGTACCGGTCAGGTCATCCTGAAGCTCGTAGTATTCCATCAGAAGTGCGGCATTTTCTTCAAATATCTGTTCGTTCTTTGTGTAGTAGCTGTCCTGAATGGCTTTGATAGGCGTCCAGGCTTCATTGCCGATCACCTGTCGGGCCAAATCCATTATGTCCATCCGGTACGCCGGACTGGTATACAACAGATCATAATCCCGGAACAGCAAAGAAAACGCCTTTTTCAGCAATTGCTGATCATAGGTCAACTGGTACACTTGACAGATTACATGGGCAACCGTCAGGGAGGGTCTGCTGAGAAGTCCAGAATCTCGAGGCTCATCTCCGTTATAGATATGATCTCTGATTATTTTCCAGCCTTCGAAGGCAGACTCGGAATCATGACCGTAACGAATACGAAGCCGTTTGCGGAGCCACTGATCCGGATCCTGAATTTGAGAAGAGACAGCATAATCCGCAACGATGTCAAACATCATCTCGTCAGTTTCCAGCCCCTCCGGGAACATTGCTATACCCACAACGGTCAAATCCTCATTACAAACAAATTCCAAAGGCTCTTTGATCAGTTTGTTCAAATTGCCGCGCAGACGACGCTGACCGCCGAAATTATCCACCGTGCCATACAGCCAGGGATAGTCAGCAAAGCTGTCGCCCTTATCATAAAACTCAGACCGCAGATCGCCGATCAGCACACGTTCTACCGGCAATGCCTTTAAAATTTGACGAATAGGATTATCCCCCCAGCCCTGCAAGAACCATACGGCATTGGGAGAAAACTCCTGCATTTGCACTAAGCAGGCGTTGGCATAGGCTGATAGATCCACTTGGCTGCTGTCGCCACCCTCGTGGAAGGGATCTGTGGAGAAGTATTGAAACTGTCCTAACAGCTCCTTTTGGGACTTATAAAAATAGTATCCCACAGCCGAAAACTTTGGATCCTCCTGGGTAATAATGGCAGGGCGGTTCATACCGCACCACAGGCCTTGCATACGAGGATTAGACTCCGGGAACTTCTGCGCAAAATCCTGAGGAACCATGCCACTCCAACCAGGTGCTACTATTTCAGCGCCAAAGCTGCGAATACGGCTGTTGATTTTTTTTGCCAGCTCCAGCCGCCGATTATAATAGTTCATGGAAGCCGCCCCGGCCCATCCGGAAATGTTGTTCATACATTGCCAAGGAAAAATCACAGGTGAGCAGACAAAGGCTCGTGCCTCATCCAAGGTGTATCCCAGCTTCTGCAACGCAGTCAGCCAAACAGATTCCGTACCTATGGGATTAAGAATCAGATTATAACCGGCCATCATCATCCAGTCGATCAAGTTCTGCCACTGATCCCACTGCCAAAATACAAACGTGTATCCAAAAGTACAGTAATTCAGAAAGTACCTGTAAAGGCAGATGCTTTCCGTACTGTACCTCTCCCCTACTGACGGCGGATTTTCAGGGAAATTCAGCCGTCTGTTCAGAGGTCCAACATAACTGTCGCAGCGGTTTTCAAGATACCAGCGAAACGCGCAGGCTGCCGCAACACCGGATGTGGCTTCGATCAAAATATGCCCGTCATCCGTATCGGAAATGGCATAACGGTCCATACCGGTCTGCTGAGCCTGTATTTGTTGGAACAAAAATTTTTGCCCATAAACATCTCCGGCAATTCGGCAGATCATAGAGCGAACTGCCTGTTCATCCAGCACGAATGGAACATTGTGTTCTTTCATCTGTGCAGCAAGGAGCTTATTGGTTTGTTTTTGGGTCATGAAAGAAACCTCCATACTACGCACCGTAATAGGGTGTTGGGAATAACACCTCCGGATGCTGCTGCCGAAACAGCAGCATCCGGGCTTTGCATATCAAGCAGCATCTACAAGACGGATATTGTCGATATATAGAGTCTCTGAAACACCCTTTGTCAGGCCAATCTGAATACCAAACAAATTCACATTTTCCAGGGACTTTCCGTCATTGATAACAAAATCTGCCATGTCAAATTCCACCGTGGTCCACTGCCCTGCCGTTACATTTACACCTTTCGTAGTGGACGAAATCGCAGACCAGCCACTGTCCAGGAGTTGACGAACGGACAAGGACTGTTCGGCAGTATCCGATAGATACAACACATCAAACACAAGCTTTTTACCGGTGAAGTCAACATCCTTGCCAAAATTGATCCAGATATACGGCCAAGCATCGATGCTGCCGTCTACATCCGTTCCGTCATAAGCCAGCTTCAGTGCGTACAGACTTTGATCGCCGTGTACCTGTTCTGTGCAAGCTTTGTCGTAGGATAGATATGTTTTGGCTGCAGTGTAGCTGGCTGCACCGATATATGCATCGAACATCATATCGGAAGCCGCTTCCGTCTCCTCAGTGGGACCGGACAACTGTGCTTCCAGCCAGGGGGCCAAATACTTGGTGATCACATTGTAGCCTTCCGTATTGGCATGCACACCGTCATAAGTGTGCACACCGGATGTGGCATCGAATTCTGCAGTAAATTCTGCATGATCCACCAAATCCAAGTACGGAATATCCCATTTCTCACAGGCAGCTCTTGCGAGGGGGGCATAATCATTGATCCACACATCCTGGGGATAGCCGTTTTGCACACAGGTGTAATTTAAAACAAAGAATATCTTGGCATTGGGATAGCTGGCTTTCATTTGACTGAACAGATCTTCCAGAGCACCGATGGTGGTATCCACATTAAACTCAGTTGTGCCCTCGGGACTTACTTCGCCCAGAGTCATACCACGCCACACATCATTGACGCCGCCGTTGAGGATGATCATATCATATTCAACATCTGTCGGTGCTTTTGCAAGCTGTTGATGGAGATTATGGGTCTGATTGTTGATCAAAACAGCACCACTGGCAGATACATTATAGTCATTGACGCCATAGTGCTCCGCAAGCTCTCCTCTCCAACCTTTGTAGCTGATAGCCTCGGAGATGGAGTCACCCAAATACAGCGCATTTTTGCCGTTCAGCACACTGCTGATCTGGTCGTTTTCATACACCTGAACATTGTCAACCACCAGCACTCGGCCTGTCTTCACGTACTCGAAACTGGAAGAGAAATTAATGTACTTCACATCTGCCAGGTCAGCGGCAGTCATTCCCTCAGCCAGCCCGTCAAGCAAATAGACTTCAAAGGTTTGCCAACCTTCGTTGCGCAGGGTGAAACCGTCAGAGGTGATCAGTTCATTATCACTGTTATACAGGGCAACGCCAATGTAAACATGATTATATTGGTTTACATCAAATTTCAAACTTTTATTGGTCAGGTCCAGCACCTCGGGCAGCTCGAACCGGGCATTGCACCAGGCAGTAGCATTGTCAGAAGCATACATACGCAGAGAATATTTACTCTGACTGCCGTTGACGAACATGGTGTTGTATTGATCATATCCAAAGCCCTTGTTTGTGAAGTTGCCGGATACATATTTGGCTCCGTACAGCAGATCGGACGCTGCTTCAGTTTCCTCTGTGGCGACACCGGCAGCATCCACAACACGAACATTGTCCACATAGACCGTCTGTGTATTGCCCTTGTTGGTCGCAAAATCAAACATGAACTGGAGCAGGAAAATGACATCCAAGTCTTTTCCTTCTGCCATAACAGCCTCAAATTCAGAAGCATCCATGGTTACGGTTTGCCAGTCAGAGCCGGTAACATCCTTCCAAACTACAGAATCTCCTGTGACGGAACCCCAGCTGTCATCATACAGACGCAAGCCAATTTTCTGAGACGGTTTGCCATTAGATGCCTCAAACTTCACATCAAACTGTAAAGCCTTGCCTGTCAGACTTGTCTTATGCAACTGAGAAAGCTTGATCTGCATAGCCGGCCAACCGGTTTCCTTATCAGATGCAGTAAACTTCCAGGAGCGCAAACTGTCAGGACCGGTTGTGATCTCACAAGCCTTGTCATAGCTCAGGGTTGATGCGCCAGTCCAGTCACTGGCGCTCCACTCATAGGTTGCATAGGAAAGCATGTCGGAATTCTGTTCGGTCTGCTCTGTTGCATTGTTAATGCTCAGCAGCCAAGGAGCAACCTGCCGCATGACCAGATCGTAACCCACGTCATTGGCGTGCACGCCATCGTAGGTGTGAATACCGGGCAATGCGTTAAACTCCGCATTGAATGTATCGTTGTTCACAAGATCAAGATACGGGATGCTCCATTTTTCACATACAGCCTTTGCAAGAGGCACAAATTCATCTCTGTAGCGGACAGAATCAAAGCCGCCGTCAAAGCAGTTATATGTGATAATGAATGCAATCTTTGCTTCCGGATAGTTGGTACGCAGGTAGCAGAATACCTTCTCCATACCACCGGCCGTGGTATTGGTATCAAAGCTGTCAACCGTTGCGCTTTCTACGGAAACATCGCTGACACTGCCCAAATCCCAGGCGCTCCAGATATCATTGACACCACCGTTGAGGACGAAATAATCTACATTCACATTGGGAATATTGGCAACCTGACTATAGATCTGTCCTCTGCCGCTGATATTAGCATAGCTTGTGCCACCGGCACCGATGTTGTAGCGATTGATGAAGTAGTGCTCCTCCAGCTCACCGGACCACCCCTTGTAGCCACCGGAAGCGGTGATTGAGTCACCGATGAATACCATATTGGTATTCTCCAGAGCTGTGTGATAGGTGTCAATCGTTTCAATGCGTACATTATCCACATAGAATGCACGGTCAGACAGGTTGGAATCCGGCTGGAAGTATGCGCCGATCACCATATACCGCACATCCGTCAGATCCAAATCGTTGGACAGAATCGCAGGTGTGACTTCAGACCATCTGCGGCTTGCGCAACCCCTGTAAGAACTGGTAATCAGGTTATTATTGCTGTCATAAAGCTGGAACAGGAAGGTTGTGCTGCAGCGGAATGCAAGAACATCCATCACAATATTCTTGCCGGTCAGGTCGTAAGACTGACCAAGATCATACTTGACCGAATGATATGCATTGCCGGCAGCCGTTGCGTAGAACTTGTGGGATGCGTTGCTGCTGTCACCATAAGCCACAGAAGTGTTGTTGTGCTCATAGAAGTATACTGAATCATCAGCACTGTTCTCTACGATGGTGGCGTTTACAAGCAGATCACTTGCTGCATCAGATTCCTCTGTTCCGTAGACATGATCCTCAAGGTGCATATTGTCGATGTAAATGTCCATAGCAACCTTGGGGAACTGGAAGCAGAAGTTCAAAAGATAGACCGAGGTAAGATCCTTACCCTCCAGCAGGTAAGCTCTGAGCAAAGAGTTATCCAGGCGGACAGTGTACCAATCCCCTGCCTTGGCAACAATGGTGGGCTCCATATAGTTGTCGCCGGGGAAGATATTTTGCCAGGCAGAATCAAAAGGAATAACGCCGAAGTAGTGGGCAGCAATTTCTTCACCTGTATCAAACTTGATATCAAACACCAGATCCTTATCCGTCAGGTCGTAGGTCTGATTCAACTTAAGCTGCGCTCTGGAATAACCGGCACCTGTCGTTTCCTTACGGGAGAATCTCCAGGAACGCAGGCTATCCTTACCGTTGGTCTCATCACTTTCATTGGTATAGCTGAGCAAGCCATTACCGGACCAGTCAGAACCGCTCCATTCAAAGTTGGCGATGGCCAGGATATCGGAAGCCTTTTCCGTATCTTCTGTAGCATCGGCATTGACCTTACGCTCAACAAGGCGAACATTATCGATATACAGCGCATAGTCTGAACCCTCTGCACCGATTTCGATACCGAGTCCAAAATTCGTCATTTCCGTAAGACCGGCAGAATTTGCAGACAAATTATAGGTTACAGTTGTCCACTTGTTGACGCCGTAATATACCGCAGCACCGGAGAGCCACTGACCGTTAATGGTAGCCAGATGCATCCGGAAATGGGTCATATTGGCAGGATAAATATCCATCACCAAATCGTACTTGGAAATATCATAGGTAGTATCCAAAACAAAGGTAGGATAAGACCAACCGGTAGCAGAAGAGATCTTCCAGGAGATCAGGCTGTCATTGGTAACCTCAGACTGCTTTTCACCCAGGGAGCAAGTAGCATGAAACAGGAAGTCTTCATCCTTTTCAGGCTCAGTAGTCTCCGGTTCGGTAGTGTCAGGTTCAGTCTGCTCCGGCTCTGTAGGATCAGGAGTGACTGCCTTTTCACCGGTTTTGAAGTCCACGTACTGCGGAATATGATCGGAGGTATGCTCCACATCATGATCTGTGACAATGTTATAAAGAATGGCCTGTGCCAGATCGTTGTGGAAGATGTGATCGATCACAAAGTCCACAGTGCCGTCCTGGGACTTACCAAAGCCCGGACAGGAATCTGCGGTCTTCACCTGGGTTTCTGCAGAATATTTGCCATCGTAAACGCCCAGGGTATTCAAAATGGTGTCATACTCTGCAACGCTCTCTTTGGTATTATAGTCGCCAACCATGAAGACAGGCAGATCTGCATATTCCGCCAGAACATCGGCAGCCAAATTCAGGAAACCAGACAGCTCGCTGGAATAATTAGCGGACTGATACGGTGCGGGATGGGTGTTGGTAACCACGAATTGCTGACCGTTATCCAGCCGTTCAAACACAGCAACAGCCAAAACGCGGATATTGCTGTTTTCCGCATACAGATCGTACACCGTTTCGCTGATCAGTTTAACAGTATCGGGATTATAGAGGAAGGTGGTCATCAGGCTGGTACCGGAAGCATTTTCCGCACAAGCCTTCAGGTAGTTACTGTCACGCACAAGGGAATCATAGATATACTCATGCCAGCCAGCGTTAGAGCCGCCGGAAACCTCCTGCAAACCAACAACATCAGGCGTATAGTAACCCAAAATATTCAGGAAATTGCCAATCCGGTCCTCAACCAGGTGCTCGGTGCTGTAGAGTAGATTGTAGGACATGATTCTGGTATCAGCACCTTCCGGCAGATCCGCAACATCTTCTGTATTATGCGCATCTTTCAAATAAATGCCATCAGCAATCGTTCCGGCAGACGCAAGCTCTACCAACTTATCAAAGGCCTGGTACACACCGGCGTTTGTGTTGGCCACAAGATAGATCTTTCCGCCCTCCACAGCAACAACATAGTCAAAGTCTGTCAGCTCCTTACTGCCCCCAGCAAGATAGTCATTGATCAAACTGCAGTTACGGGCCGTCGAACCAATTACGATCTCATTGTCAACAGCTTCCACAGTGTCAGGAACAATGCTGACCTTCCAACTCAGATCGCTTTCAATTCTGGATAGCAAATCATTTGCCACTGCCCTGCTGGAATCCGCATCAAAAACAATGCGGTAGTCCAGGAGTTCAACAGGAACATATGCCGGGTATCCAAAACCGTCAATGTAAATACTGTAATTGGTGGGAAGAACGACAGATACACGAATGATCTCTGCCTTAGTGGGATTGGTTGCGCTATCATAGAAATAGAATTGGGAAACATCCTTATAACAGTAATACCAACCGTCTCCGCAATCTATAACATCCAAAGGTATGGATGCGCCGCCATTCCAGTTTTTGTCTGTCAAACGGACCTTCACATCCGGTGTCTGCTCACCAAAGTAGAAGTAACCACCAATGTAGCCGCCTTTCGTCATATCGACCTTGGAAGAAAGCGTACCGTTTATGACTGCTGCCTGTGTATTAAAAGTCACACGGTAACCTTCGCCGGTGTCCACCTTCATAGAGAAGGTACTGTTTTCCGCCCGGGTCATATCGGTTACGACCTGATAGGAAACGTTTTCGGACATACCGCCGTCAATGCTCATATTGATCCAGTCTTCTTCCACTGTTTCCTTGTGCAGCAGTCGGACATTATCAATATAGACTACACGCTCATATCCGGTATTGGCGGAGAAGTTAAAGTAAAAGCTGATAAGCTTCAGATCCGTGGTGTCAGCAGTGCTGAGCAACACATCCGCAAAATCCACAATATAGGTGTTCCAATCTCCGGCTGTCAGGGAAACACTGGCATTTACATCGTTATGATTTCCCCAATCGGTATTGTGCAAACGAATTCCTACGCCTTGGGCCGCGGTACCTTCGGTTACATACTTTGCATCAAAGGCTACGTAGCAATCCGTAAAGTCATACGCCTTGGGAAGCAAGAACTGCGCAACAGCGCTGGAGTTGCTTGCATCAGCATCAGCCTGGAAACGCCAGGACTGAACAGAGTTTTCACCATAGGTATTCTCAGTATCCTTGGCATAAGACAAGCCGGTACTTTCCAGCCAATGGTCCTTATTGTATTGTAACGAAGCTTCATAAAGCAGATCTCCACCATCGGGATAAGTTTCTTCAGGCTCTGTAACCTCAGGCTCTGTGGTTTCGGGTTCTGTAGGTTCCTCGATCACAGTAGGATCATAAATTCGCAGATTATCCATAACCAGAGATCCATCAGCAGTGGACTCACCATGGAAGAAATCATTATGAAGAATGACACCCTTGATTTTTACAGCAGAGATATCCAACAGGGTTTCGGATTTTGTCATGGTGGTATCTGCGTTCAGCAAAACAATATCCGAAACAGAAATCTCATAGGTATTGGTGCCGGTCTTATCGATCAGTAAATAGCCGTACTTGTTTCCATCATCGCCCAGCAAGGATATCTTGCTGCCGGTGCCCATATTATCGTTGGTTGCGGTGACGCTCACAACAAAGTTCTCGTTCAAAGCAATAGGCTCATCAAAGTACAAATACTGTCTTCTCGGATTATAACCGGTGCTTGTGGAGGTTTTATCCTTCACACGATAGATCTTGAAATAGCTGCTTCCGGCCTCGTCCTCTTCCATCAGCCAACCGGCATTGTCGTAGTAGTTGTTGCCACTCCACCACCACTCAACATTCTGCAGCGAGGCAGCATGGTCAAACAGGTCTGTGCTGTCATCGACATAAGAGCCGAAGCTGAGATTATCGATATAGACCTCACCTACAACCGGAGCGGCGGCTCCAGTATACTGCTTGCTCCAGTTAACGAATACCTTCACCGTGGCAACAGATTCCATTTCTTCTTCTGTCAGACCAAGCAAAGCAAGATTGAAACGATAATAAGACCAATCATTGGAGGTTGCCATTCTCTTGTATGTGCTGCCAAGCTTTGTGCCGGAGGCATCCACAACTTCAAGATAAAGCTGATCACAGTAAATATTGGTGTTCTTAAGATTCAGTTCAATGTAATCTACACCTTTACCGGTATAAATGCTGTCAGCAGAAAGGGTGATTACAGGACCGTAATAGTAGCTGGAATTGGTTGTAAGTCCGCCGCCATTGGCAGGATCGGAGTACATATGTACAACATTGTCCCGACCGTCAACCTGATCCAAGACCTCAAACACAAAGGCACTTTCAAATGCGCTGGTATTATTCAGTACAACAGAATCGGAATTGCCGATCAAATCGAGACCGTCCAAAGAAACTGTCGGCACCACAACAGGTGCGGTAAAGGTCAGATTATCCAGTACCAGGTAGCCACCGGCTGTTGCGCTCACAGAGGAATCCCGGTTGTAATTGGTATAATACTTCAAACCCTTGACGGTCACAGTATCAGGATCAAAAGCCACGCCGTCGGAGGTTACCAAAGAGCTGACCGATGCCTCCAGGCTGTAGGAGCCGGTGCCGCTGAAGGCAAAGCAAGTATATGCCTTATTGTCAGAGCCAATGATCTCCATCCGGCAGTTTTTGGCAAAGTTCTCGTTAACAACATCCAGTTTGATGGTCCAGTCACTTTCCACGGCAATATTTTCCGTGAAGTATGCGTACAGAATTCTGGGACTGTAGCCCATACCGTTTGTATCTGCACTGCGGTAGAACATAAATGCCTGTTCACTATCCACAGTGTGCTCGGACTGGTACAGCCAGCCTGCACCTGGATAGGTGTTATGGCCGCCCCACCACCATTCGGAGTTACGGATCAAACCGACCTGATCCAGCGCATCTGTGCTTTCCTCAGGATATGCACGGAAGCCCATGTTGTCGATATAAATATCCGCGACCTTCTTTTGTTCTGTACCGTTTACATTTTGATACTGCCAGTTCCAGCCCATAGAGACTGTATCGATTTTGGAAACCTCCTCGGCAGTCAGGCCCATGGATGCTAAATCAATACGGTAGGTACACCAATCCTCCTGCAGAGACACACGGTACTCTCCGTTGCTGGATCCCAGCGTTGCGCCGGTAGCATCAAGGAAGCTAAAGGAAAAAGCAACATAGTTGCCGGTATTCTTGATGGTAAATTCCAAATAATCAACTTCCGACGCATCATAGCCGGTATGATTTGCAAAGAGCATATCCTTTTGGATGGTCACATTGGTTTCACCAGGCCAAGCAGATGTGGTACCTGCATTGGCAGCCGGATCGGAATACCAGTGCAGAACGTTGTCATGACCGTCAAAGTCGCTGATCTCGCAGATAAATCCATCCTGAACCGCGGAAGGCCCGATCAGGCTGGTGGACGCACTGAAGAAGTCACCCATGGGATCACAAGCCTTCAAATTGTCGATCCACACTTCGCCGTCGGCTGTCAGATCAAAGCTGACCGCAATCTTGGCAACCTCGGACAGATCCGCACTGCTCATATCCAGCTCATAGGTAGCATAATTACCTGCAGAGGAAGCGGCAGTCATGTCACCGCTGGTCCAAACAGCAGTACCCTGAGCATCGTACAGACTGATTGCAAAGCCGGTGTCGGTGTTTTCCATCTTCAGGTCCAAACGAAGATACGGTGCCTGGGACAGATCCAGTGCTTCTGCAAAGCTCAGCTCCACGCCGCCGCTGACCTGATCTTCAGACGTCACATACAGAGCGTTATTGGAACCGTTGGTGCCGTCCAGCACGATGTTGGCAGAAACGCCCTCACCGATGGCCGCAACACCGTCAGCGGTACCGATCAGGTCGGTATCCTTGGATGCACGGACAGACATGGTATCCAGCAGCAGGCTCTCGCAGCTATAAGTAAAGCGCAGGCCTGCGGCAACAGTCCCCTCCTCCACTGCAAAATTTGCTGTGGAGATGGTCTTGTTCTGATAGATGTAGGTGCTTTCAATGCTTGCGGCCGTGCCGAGCAGATTGCCCTCGGCATCGTAAGGCTGCACACTTACCGTGGTGCTAACCGGTGTACGCATATACACGTTAAAGCCTGCGTAGTCAGACAGCACCAGGGACTTCTCCAGCGTCACATCCACAGTACCGCCGGTGGACAGCACTGCGTGATTGGAGTTCTTCGTATAGCCGGCACCGTAGATTGCCTCGCCGCCATCGATGGTTGCGGTGTAAAGCAGGTCGGTATCGGCTCCCTCTGCGGTGGAGCCGTAGAAATTGTCCCAATAAATGGCATGCTCGGTTACGCCGTCAAACCGGCCTTCGTAGTAGTCAAAGTTATGACTGAACCGAATACCGGTCACAGCAGAAAGATCAATATTCTTCAAATTGACCAGTGCAACTGTGGTGGTTGTCCAGCCGTCTCCTGCACTGTCGAAGTTCATAGAGCCGTAGGAGGCCACCTGCTCCTGCTCGCCGGAGATAAAGCTCAGGCTCAGCCAACGCTTACGGTAGGAGTCAGACAGATTGTACTCATTTTCAAACAGCGTATCAAAGCTCAGGTGGGTATAACCGGAAAGGTCCACCGGCTCAGAGAAATACATCGTTGTAATGGGATAATAGGCGTAGTTGGTCGTCCAGGTCTTCACAGCCTGGTTGGAGTTACCCCGTACAACGCTGTTTTGGATCTTGGTGCCATAGTCCACGGGCTGATACTTCGTGCTGGTGGATACACCGGTCAGCTTAACTGCGCTAACCAGGTCCATCAGGTCATCAGACTCCGGATAGGCTACACGGCTGCCGTCCAAAATCGCCTGCAGCTCAGTAACATCCCGGTACTCCAAAATGCCGTTGCCGTCAATATCGGCACCGGCTTCGAAGACCTTGCTGTCTCTGCTGAGGATATTCTCCAAATCGGCCATATCCTGGGCATCGATCACGCCGTCTTTGTTGACATCACCCACACGGTAAGAAGCCAGCACGCCGGTAGTGGTGACCGCCAGCTCCAGGGCCTGGGAGCGCTTGTCAAAGAACTCCTGGGCATAGGCCTTCAGGATATAGTTGGTGCCTGCCTTCAGTCCGGAGACCCTGACAGTATATGTAGCTTCGTATACATCCGACTTATCATCCACATGATAGGAGGTTGCAACGCGGCTCACTGCCTCCACCTTTCCACTGGTGGGGTCACAGGCTTCCACCACATAGCCTTCGATCATATCGCTGAAGCCGGCAGGCGCTGTCAGGCTGGCAGCAGGAAGGCTCACTGTTACGGCTGTATCCGTGACAGATTCCACAGCGATCTGCGCGCCCTCAGGAAATACAGGGGCGTTGGCATTGGCATAGCGGGAATCATAGGCATAGGGACGGTCTGTGGCGTCACAGGCATCAAAGGACCAGGTCTCGCCGATCTTTACAGGCTCTCCGGATACCGCACCGCTGGCAGTATCGATGGTCATATCGTTGAAGCTGTAACGCTCAATGCTCAGCTCAGAGCCATACACATCCACCAGCATACCGTGCTCGGTCTGCTGGGCGTTTCCGGCATAGCTGTTGACGGTCATGTCATCATTAGCCAAGCCAGTGTAGTTGATGGTTGCGGTATTGATAACCGTGAACTGGCCCTCGTTCCCCTCGTCGCCCTGCCAAATGCAGCGCTCGTCCGTCAGCGGAGCATGGGTGTGGCCGTTGAATACCACTGCGTTGTGGTAAGGAGCCACATTATTCCAGCCAACCTGGCCGTAGCCCAAGCCGTAGCCGTAATCACCGGGAACGGTGTATGCTACCGGGCAGTGCTGAATATAGAAAATAGGCTTGTCCGCATTTTGGGGGGCAACCTTCTCCAGCAAGGGTGTCGCCAGGTTTTCCTTAGCGTTGTGGGCGCAAACAAAGGAATATCCGTTTACTTCCTTGATGAAGGCATCCTCATAGCTGCCAAGCTCTTCCGGCCAGTACTGATTGCTGACCAGGGCAGAGTCATGGTTGCCGTAGATGAAGATGGGTTCTACGTAGCCTTCTTCTCCCTGCTTTTCGGGGAAGACCTTGAACCAAATATCCACCACCGTCTGCAGCCAGTCCTTCTGCTTATCCAGGTTTGCTGCATCGGTGCCGGAGGCTTCCTGCAGGTCACCGGCCACCACAACGGCATCTACGCCCTGTGCCTTGAAAAAGCGAAGCGCCTTTTCAAAACGGCTGGGCTGTACACCGTTGAAATGTCCTGTAACGTTGCCGTAAACCTCGTCTACATAGTCGTAGCTTATATGGATGTCACTGAGCACACCCATACGCAGGTCGCTTGTGCTTTCGCTCACTGTCTCGGAAACAGCATCCGTCTCCTCAGCAGCAGCCGGAATAACCGGCGCAGCCAGGGACAGAACCATAACCAGAGCCAAAAGCAAACTCAGAAGCTTTTGAATCATCTTTGACATTGTTACCACCTCTTTTGATTGTTACAACAGATATGGCCTGAATTGACCATATTCCGATACATAGTAATTCTATCATTGATATAGAAAATTGTAAATTGTGTATACTTTATAATTATCAACATAATGTTTTGTAGGTTTTTACTATCGACAGTTGAAACTGGTAAAAAAATAGCAGAAATATGCAAATTTCCATAGGAAAACACGCATATTTCTGCTTGAGATTATAAATTATAGGATCATCTAAAATTACTGCTGTCCGATGCTCATAATGTCGTAAGGGGTGGTCTGATAAACGAAATAGTTCAGCCAGTTGGAAAACAGAAGATTAGCGTGTCCACGCCATTTGACCAGGGGCTGAGCGTTTTCATCATCATTGGGGAAATAGTTTTCCGGAACATGAATGGGAAGACCAAGATTTTTATCCCGAAGATATTCTGTTTTCAGTGTATCCGGATCATACTCCGAATGTCCTGTGACAAAAATCTGCCGGCCTTCCTTGCTCATAACAGCATACACACCGGCACGCTGAGAAGATGCCACGATCTTTAGACCCGGAACCTTTTCAATATCCTCTCGGAGTACCGTTGTATGCCGGGAATGGGGTACCCAAAAGGTATCGTCAAACCCGCGAAGCAAAATAGAGCGTTTGTAATCTGCCTGATGCTCAAAGACGCCGAATAGCTTTTCATCCATCTGTTTCTTTTGGATGCCGTAATGGTAGTAAAGTCCTGCCTGCGCGCCCCAGCAAATATGGAATGTGGAATGGACGTTGGTCTTGCTCCACTGCATGATCTGACACAGCTCAGGCCAATAGTCGACTTCTTCAAACGCCATATTTTCCACCGGCGCGCCGGTGATCACCATTCCGTCAAATTTACGGTGCTTGATCTCATCAAAGCTTTTATAAAAGTTGATCAGGTGGTCCTGAGCAACATTTTTTGACACATGGGATTTGGTATGAAGCAGCTCCAGCCGCACCTGCAGCGGTGTATTGCCCAGCAGCCTGGAAAGCTGCGTTTCTGTGGCGATCTTTGTGGGCATCAAATTCAACAGGACGATCTCCAGAGGACGTATATCCTGAGTAACTGCACGGTCCTGATTCATTACAAATATATTTTCCTGCTGAAGCACACCGGTGGCAGGAAGATCATTTGGAATTTGAATTGGCACGAACGCATCACCTCACTTTTTGTTTACGTCATTGTACCCCAATTCCAAATTGTTGTCAACAAGCTCTGACAAATAATCCCCGGAAAGCACCGCCCCCTGATAATAATACAGCAAAATGGTTTCATGATCCGCACCCTGCACCGCCATTGCATCCGCGCCGTACTGACTCATGCCTACCCGGTGACCAAATCCCTTGGTCGTCACTGTAATGCGCTCCCCTGCTGCGGTGATCACAAATGCCGTAGAACGAAGACCAAGAAGCTTTCTGACTTGTGTTCCTGTAAAATTCGTACCTCCAATTTCCACAGTGTCGACACCTCCGCCGTTGGTATAGGAGATCGATCCGATCCAGGATCCGGGATGACCTCCGGGCCAAATGCCCAATTTTTCACAAAATTCTTCGTCAGTAAAGATTACCGTGTCTGTATAGTGGACGGCATGTTCCTCTCCGGGACTTTCCACGGACTGTAAATAAGGAACAGCGGTCCCCCAGACAGCCTGTGCATCCTCAGTCTTTCCACCAGAACAGGAAAAATACGTCGCTTCGATCAGCTTGTCCTCATATAAAAGCACCTGACCTGCTGTGTCGAGTACGGCTCGTTTCACCTTTTCCACCGACTGTTCTGTGCCGCCATTGCGCAAATAATCCTGTTCCGAAATAAAGGCCTGACAGCACGAGGCATCTGTGCAGACTTGTCCGTCAGTGTGTTTGGGAGATAACAGTCTGCGGCAGGTATATGTCCGGGCAACCACCGCCTGTGCTTTTAAAGCCTCCGTCTCGAAGTCAGCAGGCATCTCTGCCAACACAACCTGAAAGATATATTCTTCCAAATCCATCTTCTCAACGGCTCCCTCCTGCAGAACCGATACTGTCAGTGACTGCTCCTGCGACGGCTCAGATGGATGAACCTGTAAAACCGGCTCTTCTTTGTATGAACGCAGCATCAATAGGGCCGGAAAGATATAAACCAACAGAGCAGCTACAACTAATTTTAACTTCATAGTCTTTTGTCACCTCAAAAGCATTGTAGCACGCTCCGATAAAAGAACGTGACGATTTTTGTGGGAAGACCTTCCTTTTGTCAAGGAACGCTTGACATTATCTTTTATCGTCATTATAATTTAGTGTGAAAATTTATGAAAAGGTTACTGCGATATGAAAAAGTTTTTAAAAGTGTTTGTTCCTGTTTTTCTGGCACTTGCGATCATTGCCGGATCAGGATGGTACTTACTCGCCTACGATCGGGATTTCACCAGAGATATGCTGCTGCAGGGTGCCCGTTACTTCGAAAAGGAAAGCAAGCTTGATACCGCTTCCTGGTTTTATGACCGGGCCTATGAGCAAGGCCACGGCAGCGATGAGATCGCCGTCGAACTCGCGCAGCAATATATCGAAAGCGGCAACTACACAAAGGCTGAAGTTACTTTGAACAGAGCGATCAAAGACGGCGGCGGTGTTCAGGTTTATACCGCCCTGTGCAAAGCCTACGTGGAGCAGGACAAGCTTCTGGATGCTGTAGAGCTTCTTGACAAAATATCTGACCCGGAGTTAAAAGCATCTTTGGACGCATTACGTCCGGCTGCACCGATCACTCCCCAAACTCCAGGCTTTTATAATCAGTATATTTCCGTATCTGTTGAATGTCCCGATGCGCAATTATATGTCTCGACCGGCGGTGAATATCCGTCTATCAATAAAGACAGCTATTCAGAACCCATTCCCCTTTCAGACGGTGAAAACGTACTTTATGCCCTTGCCGTTTCCGATGCGGGACTGGTCAGTCCCCTATCCATATTTGGATACACCGTTGGTGGCGTTGTGGAAGAAGTCGTTTTTGAAGATTCCGCAATCGAGCAAACAGTGCGTTATATGCTTGCCGCAACAGACGATCAGGTCATTTATTCCAACGATCTGTGGGATATTACAGAATTTTCTGTCCCTGAGGACGCGCAAAACTACAATGATCTCAGGCATATGATATTCCTCGATAGTCTTACCATCTCGCAGGGTACACCGGGCCAGCTTCAGTGCCTCTCCGGCATGTCTGCGCTAAAGAACTTGCAGATCACAGATACCGCCGTATCACAGGAAGAACTTGCATTGATCGGGTCATTGATCACATTGGAAAAGCTGACGTTGAACGGCTGCAGCCTGTCTACCACCGAGGGTCTGCAAGGGCTGACCGCCCTTACCTATTTGGATTTGGGCAACAACGCCATTCGTAATATTTCTGCCCTTTCCTCCATGACAGGCCTGAAAGAACTCTACATGGTCCGCAATGCACTTCAGGATCTTACCGCGCTATCATCCTGCCCCCTTTTATCCGTGCTTGACATCTCTTATAACGATGTAACAAACCTGAATTCTCTTTCCGGTCTAAGTACGCTTTCCAAACTGGACATCAGCCACAATAACCTCAAAAAGATCGCCCCCCTTGCACAGCTCACTGCCCTGACCGAACTGCGGGCCAATAACAACTCCATCGCAGATGTATCCATGCTGAGTGCCTGCACAGCTCTAAGCTATGTGGATCTGTCCAACAACGCACTGACATCCGTCGATACACTGGCATCTATAGACAGTGTAACTTACTTAAACTTCTCCCACAATCAAGTGGAGACACTGCCAGTTTGGCCATCATCCAGTGCACTGGTAACCATTGATGGCTCCTATAATCTGATTGCCGATCTTTCCGGATTGAAGGACCTGAAAAGCATCAATAACATCTTAATGGATTATAATGAAAACATTGAGTCTATCTCAGAGCTGGCTGATTGCCCGCTGCTAATCAAAGTCAATGTTTACGGAACCAAGGTCACCGATGTAAAGGCCTTGACAGATCAAAGTATAATCGTCAACTATAATCCCCTGCCCCAGGAATGACCGTAAATCAAAAACCCTGATGGAAGCTGCTTCCATCAGGGTTTAAATTTTGGGATATTGACGATCAGTTGACGGTACGAATCAGGCACGAATAAGTCACGCCTTCATACTCTGTCTGCACCAGGCAATTTGTTTCGGAGGATTGCACGGAAACATAGTTGCCGTCTACCTCACAGGAACTGCCCTCTGCAATGGTCCAGGTCAGTTCCAATGTATTTCCGCTTGAATCCGTTAGATACAGACCCACGGAAGAGCCAACAGACAATGTCACATCATAGATTTTTTCATATTCATCAAAGGGAATTTTATCGCCGAATTGATTATACAGAAGATAATCTCCATTGCCCGCTGGGGCGGTAGTTTCGGAGTTATCACCCGGTTCTTCGCCGTTTTCTTCCGGCATAGTCGGCTCTTCAAAATCGCAAATGATGGTGCAGCTTGTGATCACACCGTCATATTCCGCGTGAATTTCCGTCTGGCCCTCGCTCACCGCGATCACAACACCGTCAGTCACCGTAGCAACGGTAGGATCATCGGAGGTCCAAACGATCTGGTCATGAGAAACTTCTCCGTCATAGAGCGTCCAGCTAAAGCCCTCATAGTCTGCTGTGATGGATTTGCGGTTCAGCCGAATTCCTTCCGGTGCGACCGTGGGGGGCTCTGTAGCAATTTCAAAAACACAGCTAACTTTACACTCTGCGGTAATTTCACCGCAAGTAACCGTAATAACTGCCTGGCCCTGATCAACGCAGGTGATCTTGCCGGAGGAAGAAACCGTTGCAACCGCCTCATTGCTGCTGGAATAGGATATGGAATCTGTAGTATTGGAGGGTGCAGGCGTAGCTTCCAGCATCCATACTTCCCCTGCTGCACCCATGGTAATCTCAAGCTGGGAAAGACTCAGCCCGGTGCAGGCAATGTCCTGCTGCTCTGTGGTATCCGTTGTAGACTGGACATTTGTATCCGGCTGCGTACGACGGGACCAACCGTTTAATACATACAGGATCATAAAGGCAACGATCAGGATCAGGCATACTAAAACAATAATCAATCCCAATGCCTTTTTATTGGAAGGCTTTTTTTCGTTTGAGACGGCAGTAAGCTCGTTGCCTTGCATACGCTTGCGAACGTTTGATTTTGAAAAGCGTCCGCCCTTTACATATGTATAACCACTGCTTTGGCTCTGCTCATCCGCAACCGTTGTGCTTTCTGCCGGACGGGCGCAGCCACAGATTGGGCATTGCGCAGCAGTTTCCGGATAGGATGTCCCGCAGACATCACAAATTACTTTACTCATGTTGGTCCTCCATTCTGACGGAATATGGTCTTTATTTTCTTTTCACGATTATAGCATTATAATTCAAATAAAACAACAACAAACTTGTTGCTTTTTTTTAAATTTTATTTTATCATATAGAAAGTATTCATAAGGAGGCGATAAATGTGTCTGATCCGAAGCTGATCTCGCCATTACTTGACAATTTTGTTATGGGTGATCCAATTTCCGACAAGAACGGTATCCGCTGCTGTCCGGCAATGGACACTGCGTCTGATGAAAAATATATCGTAAAAATCATTTCTGTCCCTGCATCCGAGACCCAACTGCAGGCTCTGCTTTTAACCGGAGCGTTGGAAAACGAAGATGCAGCCTGGAAGTATTTTGAAGATCGGGCCAATGATCTTGTCCATGAACTGGATATCCTACAGCAGCTTTCCAAGCAAGAAGGATTTTTGCCCTGCGAACGCTATCAGGTTGTTCCTATGGAGGACCACATCGGCTACGAGGTTTATATTCTGACACGATATAAACGCACTTTGCTGCGACAGTTCGATAAAAAACCTCTCACAAAGCTGGATGCATTGAATTTAGGCCTTGACCTGTGCGCAGCGCTGAATGCCTGCAGAAGAAGCGGTTATCTGTTTTCAAATTTGAAGCCCTCCAACATCTATGTGACAGAAAACGGAGAGTATAAAATTAGCGACTTGGGCTTCATCAGCTTAAGCGCCCTGAAATACGCAGCCCTCCCCCAGCAATATGTGGGAAAATATACACCGCCGGAGCTTCTGGATCCATTCAGTACCCTCAATACGACCATGGATGTGTACGCGTTGGGTATGATTCTTTATGAGATCTACAACGGCGGTATACTCCCGGAAGATGAAGACACACCTCTTCCGCCACCCCAGTATGCCGACGAAGAGCTTGGTCAGATCATCCTGAAGGCTTGTTGCAGCGAAGTGGAGGAACGTTGGCAGGATCCGGTTCAAATGGGTCAGATGCTGGTAAACTATATGCAGAAAAACGGCTCCTCTGATGATCCCATTGTGCCGCCGCCTATGCCGGAAGAGGACCCGGAACCGATGCCAGAAGAAACGGATCCCATCGAACAGCCTGCAGCGGATACGCAGCAAGACAGCGATCCTGAGCAATGTGAAGAAAGTGCAGAAGAAATTCAGATTAACGAAGGAGAACCTGTCGGTGTTTCTGAGGCAGAAGAACCCATTGCGGAAAACGAGCAGCTATCCTTTGATATGGAAGAAACCGAGACGGTCGAAGCCATTTCTGAGGAAACCGAGCTTGCACAGCCAGTCGATGACGAATTATCTGAGGATGTTTCCATCGATGAAGACCCGGATATATCCTACGACGAGCTATCTGATGAGGTTAGTCAAATCCTCAGCCAGGCAGATGAGCTGGCCGCAATTGATGTACCGGAACCGGTGGTAGCTCCTGAGCCGGTGGAGGTTAAGCTTCCGGAACCGGAAGAGCCTGAGGCTCTTCCTGAGGACGCATCAGAAGAAATATCCGAGGAAGAATTGGAAATAATTCCGGATGAAACTGATGAAGAAGAACCTTCCGAAAATGATGAGGAAGAAAAGCCTGTTAAACAAAGCCACTGGCTGAGAAACACTTTATTGATCGTTCTGGCGCTTGCGCTGCTTGCCGGCGGTTTTGTGTTCTACAAGTTCTACTATATGAAGACTGTCGATGATCTTCAATTGATCGGCAACCGGGATACGCTGACTGTTCAGGTCACATCCGAGGTAGAAGACGAGCTGCTGTCAATTTCCTGCACGGATCTGTACGGCAAAACTGTGATCGTTCCCGTTGTCAACGGCGAAGCGGAATTCTCCGGTCTGGCAGCCAATGCGGAATACACCATCGAAGTCAATATTGAAGGTTTCCATGGCCTTAACGGCAAAGTATCCGCCAGTCATTTTACGCCTGCAGAAAGCGCCATCGTACAGTATAACGTGGTTACCGGCAATATGGCCGGCTCTGCCATTTTAAGCTTTACCGTCAGTGGTCCCGATTCTGAAAACTGGAAGTTTACCTACAGCACCTCCGGTCAGGAAGAACAAACCGTTTCCTTCACCGGCCATACCGTAACACTTACCGATCTTCAGCAAAACAAAGTTTATACCGGCATTCTGGAGCCGGAAGATGATTTGTTTATAGCCGAAGCTACAGAAATCACCTTCACTGCCTCCGATGTAATTCTTGCCCAGAACCTGGTGATCACCGAATGTGCCAACGGAAGGTTATCCGCTGAATGGACTGTTCCCGAAGGCGTTGCCGTGGAAAGCTGGAGCGTCCGGTGCTACAATGGCTCTGACTACGACCAAACTGTTACAACTCAGGAAACATCGATTGTGTTTTCCGATTTGGATCACACTGACAGCTTTACCGTGGATGTGACCGCAATGGGACAAAGCTACATTCAAACCGCATCCGTAGGCAAAAACTCTGTCACAGTGAAAAACCTGACCGCCAATGCATCCCAGGCCGGAATGATCAGCTTGAATTGGGAAGCTTCCCAAATTCCTGAGAACGGATGGATCGTTTCCTACACGATTAACGGCTCTGAAACTGTATGGACCACTGCAACAAACCAAAACAGTGCGGAGATCACACCTGCGGTTCCCGGCTGTCAGTACACCTTCACAGTTCAGGCAGCAGACTCATCTCCTACCATTTGCAAGCCCTGCGTTTGCAGCACTGCCGAGGCAGAAGACTTTTACGTGAATTTTGCCGGTAACGAGGTGACAAGATATAACCTGTCCTTTTACCTTTGTAAACGCCCTTCACTCGACGGCTGGACCCGTAACGATTTGTCGGACGCTGACTACACCACAACCTTTGCTGTCGGTACCGCCGCTGGCTTTGTTGTACACCTGAACCGCCAGTACGATCTGTCCTATGATGATATGGTGACAGCATTTGTGATCCGTGATGAAAATGATCAGATCGTCAGCGTCAGCTCTGTGGTAAAAACCTGGACAGATATGTGGCACAAAAACTACTGTCACCTGGACATTCCTTCTATCCCCGACAAGCCGGGTGATTATACCATCAGTGTCTATTTTGACGGTCAATTTGCGGTCACACAGGCGTTTAGTGTTGTGAAATAACCGATTTCAGGCAGCCTTTTCAGGTTGCCTGAAATTTTTTCTTGCAAATCCGACGCAGCAGTGCTATACTGTCTTTAATTCTAAAAGATGGAGATCATACCATGTATACTTCTGCTGCACAGTTTTATTTTTATTGCTATTACTTTTTTAACGGTAAAAAGTAATAGAGATTTGTGCTGCAAAGAATTATACGGTATTCCATTTTATACGAAATCCCACTGCCGCACAGATTTTCGTCTGTGCGGTATATTTTTTAGGAGATGTTGAATATGATCGCTGTATTGAAAAGAGAGACTACACAAGAACAAAAATTACACCTTCTGACCTGGCTTAAATCCATGGGACTGGATGTACATGTTTCCGAAGGAGAAGAAATCACGGTACTTGGTTTGATCGGTGATACCAGCCGGGTAGATATGGAATTATTGAGCAGCCTGGAAATCGTGGAAACAGTCAAACGTGTTTCCGAACCTTTCAAGCAGGCAAACAGAGTGTTTCATCCCGAAGACACCGTGGTGCAGATCGGTGAGGCTATGATCGGCGGAGGCCATTTTGCTATGATTGCAGGCCCCTGCTCTGTAGAAAGTGAGCAGCAGATCATCGAAGTTGCGCAGGCAGTCAAGGCTGCGGGCGCACACATTTTACGCGGCGGTGCATTCAAACCCCGCACCTCTCCTTATGCGTTCCAGGGTCTGAAGGATGAGGGCATCCGCATGCTGCTGGAAGCAAAGAAAGCTACCGGACTTCCCATCATTACAGAGATCATGAACGTTCGGTCTTTAGATCTTTTTGAAGATGTGGATATCATTCAGGTCGGTGCAAGAAATATGCAAAATTTTGACCTGCTTCAGGAGCTGGGCAAGACCGACAAACCTATTTTACTGAAACGGGGACTTGCCAATACGCTGCAGGAGCTTCTGATGAGTGCAGAATATATTATGAGTGAAGGTAATGAGAATATCATTTTATGTGAGCGCGGTATTCGAACATACGAACATTATACCCGAAATACGCTGGATCTTTCCGCTGTTCCTGTGCTGCACGAGCTGACACACCTTCCTGTGGTAGTCGATCCCAGCCACGCCACCGGCAAAGCATCCTTAGTACCTTCCATGACCGCGGCCGCTGTTGCAGCCGGTGCTGACGGCATTATGGTGGAAGTGCATAACAATCCTTCCAGAGCTTTGTGTGACGGTGCGCAGTCCCTGACACCGGAGCAGTTTGCTTCTGTCAGCCAGCAGGTGCAGCGCATCCGGGAGGTTTTGGCATGAATGTTGGCATTTTAGGCCTTGGACTGATCGGCGGTTCTCTCGCCCGCGCATATTCCAAAGCCGGGCACCGGGTATATGTGTATGACCGGGATGAACAGATGTTGGAATTTTCCAAAATTGCCGGTGTTGTTCACGGAACGTTGAATACTGACACCATTGGTCAGTGCGAGCTGATCCTTTTGGCCATATATGCCGGTGGCTCTGCCCAGTGGCTTGAAGATAATTCCCCCAAAATTTCTCCCAAAGCGATGGTGATAGATTGCTGTGGCATCAAGAAATACATCTGCGACAAATGCTTTCCTTTGGCAGAACAATACGGCTTTACCTTTGTAGGCGGGCATCCAATGGCCGGTTCCCATCATTCCGGGTTTAAATATAGCCGATCCAATTTGTTTCAGGGAGCCCCTATGGTGCTGGTCCCTCCGAGATTTGACGATCCGGTGCTTCTTTCCCATGTAAAAACGCTGCTTGAGCCCTGCAACTTTGGTTCATTTTCCGTTACGACTGCACAGCAGCATGATAAAATGATCGCATTTACATCCCAAATGCCCCACATAGTCAGCAACGCCTACATCAAGTCCCCTACTGCCACGATGCACAAGGGTTTTTCTGCCGGCAGCTACAAGGATCTGACCCGTGTTGCCTGGCTGAACGCGCCTATGTGGGCGGAACTGTTTTTATCAAACAGAGAAAATGTACTTTATGAACTGGAGTGTTATATTGAAAGTCTGCAGGCATACCGGGATGCCCTGGAAGCACAGGACGAGTCTGCCTTGACTGCGCTGCTTGAAGAAGGTAAACAACGTAAGGAGGCGGTTGACGGATGAAAGCCATAGATGTAGGCACCTCTGCAAGCTATCAGGTTTTGATCGATTGCGGTTTGATCCGCAGCTCCGGAGTCTATATCCGCAAGCTCATCAAGCCAGGAAAGGCTGCCGTGATCAGCGACAGCAATGTATTTCCTTTGTACGGAAAAACGGTAATTGACAGCCTGAATAATGCCGGTTTTGAAGTTTACAGTTTTTGTTTTCAGGCCGGTGAAGCCCAGAAAAACAGCACCACCTATTTGCAGATTTTAAACTTCTTGGCCGAAAACAGCTTTACCCGTTCCGATACGCTCATTGCCCTTGGCGGCGGTGTTGTCGGTGATATGACCGGTTTTGCCGCTGCCACCTATCTGCGTGGCATCCCTTATATTCAAATCCCCACAACGCTTTTGGCGATGGTTGACTCCTCCGTTGGCGGAAAGACTGCTATTGATCTTCCTGCCGGAAAAAACCTGGTTGGCGCTTTTTATCAACCGACCTTAGTGCTCTGCGATCCGGATGCTTTGAGCACACTGCCCGCATCTGTCTTTCGGGATGGATGCGCTGAAGTGATCAAATACGGTGTTCTTTTTGATGCAAAATTATTTGATCACTTATATGACAAAGGCTTATCCTTTGACCGGGAATATGTGATCACACGCTGCGTGGAATTAAAAAAAGAAGTTGTACAGCAGGATGAATATGACCGCGGAAGACGGCAGCTATTAAACCTTGGTCACACCTTCGGTCATGCCATCGAGGCACAAAGCGATTTTCAGGTTTCCCATGGACAGGCTGTTGCGATCGGTATGGCAATAATATCCCGGGCTTGCGCCGCGTGTAACCTTTGTTCCCTACAGGTCAGTGGGGCCGTCTGTGACATATTGGCTCTTTTTGGCTTGCCCCACAGTACCACATATACTGCGGAGCAGCTTTATCAGGGTGCTTTATCCGACAAAAAACGGGCCGGAGAAACCGTCAACCTGATTATCACAAAGCAAATCGGCTGTTGCGACATTCTTCCCACACCGATTTCACAGGTACAATCCTTTATTGAGGCAGGTCTATAACTATGGATATTACTATATATCCCAAAAAGCTATCAGGAACACTGCAAATAATCCCTTCCAAGTCTCAGGCACACCGACTGCTGATCTGCGCTGCTTTTTCAGACAAACCAACAAAGCTGATCTGTCCGGCAACGAACCGGGATATCGAAGCTACCGCAAACTGCCTGAACGCTATAGGGGCTCAAATCACAAGAACCGACGACGGGTATCTTGTTGTTCCGGTTTCCTCAGTTTCCAGACAAGCTGTGCTGGATTGTGGCGAAAGCGGCTCAACGCTGCGCTTTATGCTCCCCATTGCAGGTGCGCTGGGTGTGGATGCCACTTTTCAAATGGCAGGCAGGCTTCCAGAACGTCCACTGTCTCCTCTTTGGGAGGAGCTGCAGCGCATGGGATGTACACTTTCCCGTCCAACGGAAAATTCCATAAACTGCACCGGAAGGCTGAAAGCCGGAGCGTATTACATCGACGGCGGTGTATCCAGCCAGTTCATCACCGGTCTTCTGTTTGCCTTGGCACTGCTTCCCGGGGAAAGTCAGTTGCAGGTGACGGGTTCGGTGGAATCCAAACCTTATATCGAAATGACCCGACAGGCTTTGAAGCTTTTTGGAGCAGATGCTACAGATACTCGCTTTAATGGACGAACCCCCTTCCGGTCTCCCGGTACTGTTTTTGTGGAGAGTGATTGGAGCAACGGCGCATTTTTCCTTGGTGCCAATGCCTTAGGAAATCACATTACACTTGAAGGTTTGAATTCTCATTCTGCCCAGGGTGATCGTGCAGTCGTGGAATGGATAGAACGTCTCCGGGAAGATATAACTGTATCCGGCAAAGATATTCCGGATCTGATCCCCATTCTCTGCGTGGTTGCAGGATGCAGCAAAGGTGCAACCTTTGAAAACATTGGCAGATTACGACTGAAAGAGTCCGATCGTATAGACTCTGTTGCCAATATGATGAAAGCCTTGGGCGCGGATGTGCAAACAGGTCCAGATTGGCTGCGTGTATCCCCAAGCACCTATCAGGGCTGTGTAATCGACGCGAAAAACGATCATCGAATCGCCATGTCCGCAGCCATTGCTTCAACTGTTGCACAGGGACCGGTCACCATACTCGGCGCAGAATGTGTCAACAAATCCTATCCGGACTTTTGGTCCGTATTTACACAGCTTGGAGGTTACTATGAGCAGTACATACGGTGAACATCTGAAACTATCTATATTCGGACAGTCCCATGGTCCGTCCATAGGTATGGTGCTGGACGGTATTCCCGCCGGTCTAAAAGTGGATATGCTGCAGCTTCAGCAGTTCATGGACAGACGTGCCCCCGGTCAGGGTGAATATGCAACCGCCCGTAAAGAAGCGGATGCCCCTGAATTTATCTCCGGTGTTGTAGACGGATATACCTGCGGTGCGCCCATTGCCGCAATCATACATAACAAAAACACACGCTCGTCCGACTATGATAACCTGAAATCCTGTCCACGGCCGGGACATGCCGACTATGCCGCACAGATCAAATACAACGGATTTCAGGACTGTGCCGGTGGCGGACATTTTTCAGGACGTTTAACCGCCCCCCTATGCATTGCCGGTGGTCTGTGCAAACAATGGCTTGCGCAACAGGGCATTGACATTGCCGCCCACATTGTTTCCATCGGAGGCATTGCAGATGATCCTGTATACTTAGACTGGATCAAGCCAGATTTTTCAATCATCCAAAAGGACTTCCCTGTTATCAATCCACAAGCCGGTCAATTGATGCGTCAGAAAATTGCTCAGGCAAAAGCAGACGGTGATAGTGTTGGCGGTTTGATCGAATGTATTGCTACCGGTGTTCCTGCCGGCTTAGGAGGACCGCTTTTTGGCGGCATGGAGGGAAAACTGGCACATATTCTTTACGGAATTCCTGCGGTCAAAGGTGTCGACTTTGGCTCCGGTTTTACCGGAAGCTATCTGCTTGGCAGTGAAAACAACGATCAGTATGCGATCGAAGATGGAAAAATCGTTACCCTGACCAACAATTCAGGTGGCATTTTGGGTGGTATCACCACCGGTATGCCTCTTGTGATGCAAATTGCTGTCAAGCCTACTCCGTCCATTGCAAAACAGCAGCAGTCTGTAAACTTAAACACTATGACAGTGCAGCCTCTTTGTGTACAGGGACGGCATGATCCCTGTATTGTTCCACGTGCAGTGCCTGTGGTGGAAGCCGCTGTTGCCATTGCATTATACGATACTATGCTCGGCAAAATCTAACAGGAGGATATAGAAAATGGACCTTCAAAACCTTCGTGAACAAATAGACAGCGTTGATGAGCAGCTTGTGAAGCTGTTCGTAGAACGAATGACACTGTCATCTCAAATTGCCAATTTTAAAAAAGAACACAATCTTCCCATTTACGTTCCCACAAGAGAACGGGAAAAGCTTCAGGAAGTCGCAAAGCTTGCAGGCGCAGATATGGAAAACTACACAAGGGTTCTATACTCTATGATCTTTGAGCTGAGCCGCAGCTATCAAAGCAAGCTCAATAACGAATCTACCCCCTTACACGAGCAAATTGTACACTCCATTGAAAACACCCCCAATCTATTCCCCCAGGCCCCTATGGTGGCCTGTCAGGGTGTGGAAGGCGCATATGCCCAAATTGCCTGTGAGAGAATGTTTAAATCCCCCTTCATCATGTATTTTAAAAACTTTGAGGGGATCTTCAACGCCATTGAAAAGGGGCTTTGTCAATACGGCATTCTGCCGCTTGAGAATTCAACCGCAGGCTCCGTCAAAAAGGTGTATGACCTGATGATCCACCACAACTTTTCGATCGTGCGGACTTTCCGTCTGAAAATCGACCACTGCCTGTTGGCTGCCCCCGGCGTGAAACTGGAGGATATTGAGGAAATCTATTCTCACGAGCAAGCCATCAATCAGTGTGCAGAATTTTTGAACAGCCTGAGTGGCGTAAAGATCATTCCCGTGGAAAACACCGCTGTGGCAGCGAAAATGGTTGCGCAATCCGAAAAGAAAAATGTGGCGGCCATTTCCAGCCGAAACTGTCAAGAGCTGTACGGACTGGTCTGCCTTGCCGACAGCATCCAGGATAAGGGTAATAACCGCACCCGTTTTATCTGCATTAGCAAAAATCTGGAGATATATCCCGGCTCCGATAAAACCAGCATTATGATGGTTCTATCTCATAAACCCGGCGCACTTTATAAAGTCCTTGCCCGGATGTATGTGCTGGGCATCAATGTGATCAAGCTGGAATCAAGGCCCATTCCAGATCGGGACTTCGAGTTTATGTTCTATTTTGATTTGGAAACTTCTATTTATTCCGAGGAATTTGTGCAGCTTATGTGCGAACTGGATGACTTGTGTGAGGAATTCAAGTATCTTGGAAGCTACACCGAGGTGGTATGATGCAGTGCGGTCTTTTAGGTGAAAAACTGGGTCACAGCTACTCTCCCCAAATTCACGCAAAGCTTGGCTGCTACCGCTATTGCCTATATGAAAAAAGCCCCTCTGAGCTGGAGCATTTTATAAGAAACGGAGATTACCGGGGACTGAATGTAACCATCCCCTACAAGAAGACGGTCCTTCCCTACTGTGATGCGCTTTCACCGGAGGCGAGCAGATTGGGCGCTGTCAATACCTTGGTCCGAATGTCTGACGGTTCGTTATATGGCCACAACACAGATTATTTTGGTTTTCAGTCTATGGCTCAAAGACTGAATATAAATTACAGTGGCAAAAAGGTTCTCGTTTTAGGCTCCGGTGGTGCTGCAACCACGGTTCGTGCTGTTATGGAAGAACAAGGCGCAAATGTAGTCACCGTTTCCAGATCAGGCGAAAACAATTACAAAAACCTTGACCTGCACAAGAATTGCGCTGTGATCGTAAATGCCACGCCTGTTGGAATGTACCCCAACAACGGCATGTCCCCAGTGAATTTATCAATATTTCCAAATTTAGAAGCCGTTATGGATCTGATCTATAACCCGGCTAAAACCAAATTGTTGTTAGACGCGGAAAGCATGGGCCTAAAGACGGAAAACGGCCTTTGGATGCTGGTAGCACAAGCCTACGAAAGTGCCAAGTATTTTACAAGATCATTTATAGATGAAGCACTGATCCCACACATCCACCGTGAACTAAAACGAGAAATGGAAAATATCATTTTGATCGGTATGCCCGGTTGTGGAAAATCCACCAACGGAAGACTTCTTGCCAAAGCATTAAACAAACAGTTTGTCGATGCTGACGAGAAGATCGTAGAGCTTACCGGATGCAGTATTCCGGAAATTTTTCAATTACACGGCGAAGAATACTTCCGGAAACTGGAAACTCAGGCGTTGACTGATATCTGCAAAGGCTCCGGACAGGTCATTGCCACCGGTGGCGGCTGTGTAACCCGTCCGGAGAACATTCCTCTACTACACCAAAACGGTACTGTCATTTGGATTCGCCGGCCCGTGGAACAGCTTCCAACCGCCGGTCGTCCCCTTTCTCAAGCAAACGATATGAACCGGATGTATGAAGTTCGGATGCCATTATATCAACGCTGTGCGCACTACACAATCGATTGCGGACCATCCCCGGAAGAGACAGTGAAACGGCTTATAACACTTTTGGACGAGGTAGAATAATATGAAAATTTTGGTGATCAACGGACCGAATATCAATATGCTGGGGATCCGTGAACCGGGTGTCTATGGAAAAAGCTCTTATGAAGATCTGTTGAAACTTTTGGACCAAACCGCTCGGGAACTGCAGATTCAAATCAAGCACTTCCAGTCCAATCATGAAGGCTGCATAATCGATGAAATACAGGCAGCGTACGAAATCTATGACGGCATTGTGATCAACCCTGCCGGCTACACCCATACATCCGTCGCAATCCTGGATGCGCTGAAGGCCGTATCTATTCCCGCGGTAGAAGTCCATATCTCCAATGTAGACAGCCGTGAGGATTTCAGGAAAATATCCTATCCCGGTATGTACTGCGAGCAAACATTTAAAGGGTATGGCATTGCAGGCTACGCAATGGCGTTAAACTACTTGAAGGAAAAATACGGATAATTTAAAATGGATGCGGGCTAAATGGTCTGCATCCATTATTTATAGCTTTTTGCAATATGTATCCGCCTGTCTGTCCACTGAGCCATCAATGTAAACAGCATAATCCTGTATTACTTCTAATCCACAGGCTTGATGCAGCCTGACTGATGCCGTATTCCGGCGATCAATGTGTGAATAAACAGTTGTTACTCCCTGTGCCTCCAGCCACGCAAGTACTTGCTGCAGTAAGCTTTTGGCATACCCCTTTCGACGGCTTTCAGGCCTCGTTTCAACCGCTTCGATCAGGTAGCCATCTTTATACGGTTCTGCCCGCAAAGCCGCCTCATACTGCCCCTCCGGCGCCCACACAGCACAGTAACTGCCCGGCATTTGAAAGAATTCCTTTAAGAACGCATAATGGCGCTGTTCCCCTTCCAATATTTGCTGGTGAACAGATAAATGCGCAAATTCTGCACCGTCTATTGTATTGGATTGAAGGTATACAGCCATAAGCTGATCGAACCGGATCTGCTTAATTGCGCTGAACATATAAAGCATGACGCACCTTCCTTTGTTGAGCATTTTTTCCTTCATAATTCAATCGGTTAAAATATATTTATACAAGGAAAAATTGTGGTTTCCTTTTCACATAAGCTAAAATTCGGTTACCATAACTGTGAAAACCCATAAATATTCATTGATTTATTCACAGTTTCCACAGGGTTTTTCACAGGCAATATATGAAAAGCCATCAGCATCAATTTGAAAACAACATAATTTTACCGGCAAAATCAAACTTTTATCGAGTAAATAATTATATTTGGTGTTGTTTACATAAATATTATATTCATTTTTGTCAATATTTCTGAAATTACTTTCAAAAAATGCAGGAGCTTGAATTTCTCCTGCATTTTATAGTTTTTCACCCAAAATGGACTTGGTTGCATAGGCGTTCAGGGACATATCGGCAATATTACCGCTTAAGTACTCATAGTAGCCCTGGGCACCGATCATGGCTGCATTATCCCCACAAAGGCTCAACGGCGGCATATAAAGCTTTACGCCAAGCTGTTCCGCCGCGGCTGTCATATCCCGGCGTATTCTGGAATTGGCTGCAACACCGCCAGCCACTGCAAGGCTTTTATAACCGGTCTGCTTCATCGCCTGAACCACACGGGGAACCAGTGTATCGGAAACCGCAGCGGAAAAGGATGCGCAAAGGCTGTCCAGCTCTAACTGTTCCCCTACCTGCTGTGCGTGATGAATCAGGTTCAGTGCTGCCGTTTTTAGGCCGGAAAAGCTCATATCATAAGGATTCGTTCCCGGTTTGGATCTGGGAAGCAGATACTTCGTATCATCACCATTTTGTGATGCCTTGTCCAGCGCAGCACCACCGGGATAAGGCATCCCCAATACCCGGGCCACCTTGTCAAAGCACTCCCCTGCCGCATCATCCAATGTTGTACCTAAAATCTGCATTTTGGTATAATCCTGAACATCCACGATCATCGTATGACCGCCGGAAACCACCAGGCAAAGAAAGGGCGGCTTCAGTTCCTGAAAAGCAAGATAGTTTGCAGCAATATGGCCCCGGATGTGATGAACGGGAATCAGCGGCATATCTAACGCCAGTGACACGCTTTTCGCAAAATTAACGCCCACCAAAACCGCACCAATCAGCCCGGGCGCATATGTCACTGCCACTGCGTCAATATCCTGACGGGTCATTTTAGCGTTTGCAAGCGCCTGATCAGCCAGGCCGTAGATAGCTTCGATATGCTTTCTGGAAGCGATCTCCGGCACAACGCCACCGTAAATGCGATGCAGCTCCACCTGAGAAGCAATGCAATCCGTCAGCACTCGACGGCCATCCTCCACAATGGCAACCGCGGTTTCGTCGCAGGAGGATTCCACAGCGAGAATTCGCATCAGCTCCACTCCTTTCTAAGTATGAAAGCATCCTCTTTGGGATTGCGGTAATATCCGGGCCTGCATCCTACCTGAACAAAGCCAAGTTTTTGATACAGGCAAATAGCAGGTTTATTGGATGCACGAACCTCAAGAGCAAGACATTTTACCCCTCGATCCTGCAATAACGAGATCAGTTCCTTGATCAGCCTTTGTGCGATCCCTTGTTTTCTGTATTGTGGATGGACGGCAATATTCATCATATCTGCACCATCCAAAACTGACTGGGAGCCGACATATCCAACCACCTGACCGTCACAAACAGCTACCAGCCAAAGAGAAAGCGGATTGGAAAGCTCCGGCTCCAGCATAGCCCTGCTCCAGGGATCCGAAAAGCAACACCGTTCCAATTCCTCGATCTGCGCAATATGCGCTTCGTTCATCCGTACTATTTCCATCATTTCGCCTCGTACCAGTTCTTTCCCCACTTTGCTTCAGCCAGCAACGGAACCTGAAGCTTAGCAACCTGCTCCATTTCTTTACTGACAAGACTTGCAACCTCTGCCGCAATATTCTCCGGACACTCCACAATCAATTCATCGTGTACCTGCAGTAACAGCTTTGCATCCGGGAAATTTTTCTTAAGTGCCTGATGCACGCGAATCATTGCCAGCTTGATCAGGTCCGCAGCCGTACCCTGAATGGGCGTATTGAGTGCAATACGCTCGGCAGACTGACGGATGTTGAAATTACTGCTGCTCAGTTCCGGAATATACCGGCGGCGGCCATACAATGTGGTGGTGTATCCTTGTTTTTTGGCATCTTCCACAACCTGCTTCATATAATCACGCACACCGTGGTAGTTGGAAAGATAACTGTTGATATAATCCCTTGCCTCGTAACGGCTGACACCGATGTCGTCTGCAAGTGAAAACTCCGAAATGCCGTAAACAATACCAAAGTTTACAGCCTTGGCATGTCTGCGCTGCAAAGGTGTTACCTGTTCAGGATCCACGCCAAAGACCTGCGCAGCGGTGGCGGTATGAATATCCATACCGCTGATAAACGCCTGCTGCATTGCATCATCCCGGGCAATATGAGCCAAAACACGCAATTCAATCTGGCTGTAGTCCGCATCCACAAGTACATAACCGGGCTTGGGAATAAACATCTTGCGGATTTCCGCACCAAGGTCTGTACGAACCGGAATGTTTTGCAAATTCGGCTCGGTAGACGAAAGCCGTCCTGTTGCCGTTACAAGATTTTGGAAGGATGTGCGTATGCGGCCGTCCGGCTGAATAACTTTGATCAGTCCGTCGGCGTAGGTAGACTTCAGCTTTGTGAGCATCCGGTATTCCATAATCGCCGAAATGATCTCATGCTTGCCTTTCAGTTTTTCCAGTACATCTGCATTGGTTGAGTATCCGGTCTTTGTTTTCTTTACAGGCGGGAGCTGCAGCTTGTCAAACAGCAGTTCTCCCAACTGTTTCGTGGAATTGATATTAAACGGACCGTCTGCATAGCTGTAGATCAGCTTTTCACTGTCTTCGATGCGCTGCGTCAGCATCTGACCGAACTGCTCAAGCTGAGTACGGTCAATTGCTACGCCCGCACATTCCATATCGTACAGCACACTGCATAGCGGAAGTTCAATTTCATTATAAAGCGACCACATACCGTGATTTTTTAACTCCTCAGTCAAAACACACCGCAGATTCCACATAGCCTGTGCGCAGCCCAAAGCATCACCGTCATCCACCTCCATACCTAAAAAGGTGGTAGCCAGCTTGGATACCGGATATTCTGACTGGGATGGGTTTAAATCGTATGCAGCCAATGCTGTATCAAAGCCCCCCAACACACATGGAAGCCCCATTGCGTCAAGCTGATGCATCGTGGATCTTAAATCATGACAGATCACATCGGTGCCTTGCTCTAAAAAGCTGTGCAAGCCCATAGCTTCCATGGGAGTCAGCACGCTGACACCGCTCTGCCAGGCAATACCGACAGAGCTGTCCGGGGCAATATACAGCGCAAAGTTTTCACAGCATTGGGGCAGCTGTTCAGTCCTGGGAAGCTGGATAAACTCAGCGCATACAGGCTTCTGCATCTCCGCGGCAGCTCCACGAAGGTTATACTTATCAATGAGCCGCACAAACTCCAGCCGCTGAAATAACTGATAAAGCTCAACCTGGTTATAAGGACGGATAATGGCATCCTTGGGTTCAAAATCGATGGGCGCAGTCAGGCGAATGGTGGCAAGGTCATAAGAAAGATAAGCGTTTTCCTTGCCGGCTTCCAGCTTTTCGCGAAGCTTCGGACGAATAGACGGATCCTCCAGATTTTCATACACACCGTCCAAAGAACCAAACTTCAAAAGCAGCTCTGTTGCAGTCTTTGGGCCGACACCGGCAACACCCGGGATATTATCGGAGCTATCCCCCATCAGCGCCTTCAGATCCACCATTTTGATGGGATCAAAGCCATATTCCTCCCGGAATTTTTCTATATCATACAACGTTGCGATGGTCTGTCCCGGCCGAGATATGACAAGCTTCACATGAACATTTTCGTCAATCAGTTGCAGACTGTCACGGTCGCCGGTAACAATCACACACTCCCACTGGTTGTTGCTGCAAATTCTGCCAACCGTACCGATCACATCATCGGCTTCCCAGCCCTGACATTCGTAGATAGGGATATTCATTGCCTGCAGCACCTGCTTCATCACCGGCATCTGCATTGCCAGCTCCTCCGGCATTCCGTGACGGGTAGCCTTATAGCCGTCATACTTTTCATGACGGAAGGTTGGACCGTGCAGATCGAAAGCAACACAGACCGCATCAGGCTGCTCTTCCTTCTCCATCCGTTCCAAAATGTTCAGGAAGCCATATATGGCATGGGTGTATAATCCGTCACGGGTCGTCAACGGTTTAACACCAAAATAGGCCCGATTGATCACACTGTTGCCATCTAAAATCAAAAGCTTCATACTTTTCTCCATTTAGTACCCTGTGGCGTATCGATGATCTCAATTCCACGGGCTCTTAATTCATCACGGATGCGGTCTGCCTCCGCAAAATTCTTTGCTTTCTTCGCCTCGGTACGGGCAGCAACCAAAGCATCGATCTCAGGATCTGACTGTTCAGCCGCCTCCTGGGCTTGTTTTTTCTGAAGCTTTTCAGCCGCCTCCAGCAGGTTCAGGCAAAGCACCTGATCAAAATCCCGGAGAGCTGCAAGCTTTGTAGCATCGTTAGTCTTAGCCTTTAAAACATCGTACATGGCGGTCACAGCCACAGAGGTATTCAAATCACCGTTCAAAGCATTGACAAAACGGTCCTTCAACTGATTAAATGCATCCTGGTCCACCGGACCGTCTTCTTTCAGCGCTGCAATTCTTGCAATCAGCTTATCATAGGCAATCACGGCATTGTCCAGGTTCTCCCAGCTAAACACAAGGTTTCTGCGGTAATGGCTTTGCAGACAGAACAGTCGATAGGCCATGGGGTCATAGCCTTTCTGCTCCAACAGGCTGACCGTTAAAAACTCCCCCTTGGATTTGGACATTTTACCGGTGTCGGTATTCAGATGGTGCACGTGGAACCAATAGTTGCACCATTTATGGCCCAAAAAGCTTTCAGATTGGGCAATCTCGTTGGTGTGATGGGGAAAAGCGTTGTCAATGCCGCCGCAGTGAATATCCAGATCTTCGCCCAAATGCTTCATGGATATGCAGGAACATTCAATGTGCCAGCCGGGATAGCCAACGCCCCAGGGAGAATCCCATTTCAGAGCCTGATCCTCAAACTTGGACTTGGTGAACCACAACACGAAATCATTTCTGTTTTTCTTGTTGGTGTCTTCCTCTACGCCCTCCCGGACACCTACCGCCAAATCCTCCTCGTCGTGGTCGTTAAACACGTAATACTGCTCCAGAGTGGAAGTATCAAAGTAAACATTGCCACCGGAGAGATAGGCTTTTCCCGTATCCAAGAGCTTTTGAACCATTTCAATATAAGCATCGATACAGTTAGTGGCAGGCTCTACCACATCCGGGATTTTGATATTCAGCTTGCGGCAATCCTCAAAGAAGGCATCTGTATAATACTGTGCGATCTGCATCACGGTTTTATTCTCCCGTTTTGCACCCTTGAGCATTTTATCCTCACCGGTATCTGCATCGGAAGCCAAATGTCCCACATCGGTAATGTTCATAACACGCTTGACATTGTAACCGGTGTAGCGCAAAGCCTTCTCCAGCACGTCCTCCATGATATAGGTGCGCAAATTACCAATATGGGCATAATGATACACCGTAGGTCCACAGGTGTACATTTTAACGATATCGGGAGAATTTGGTTGAAACAGTTCCTTTTTATGGGTAAGAGAATTATACAAATACATAGCAGTCCTCCTAAAAAATAAAGCCTCCTGTACCGCAAACGGCACAAGAGGCGGGTTTTAAAAAACTCGCGGTTCCACTCTCATTTATCACTTTCAAAAGTTCGCTCACAGACGCACTTTCACAGAAGAAAACCATCTGGACTTTCACCCTTGGTCCAAACTCTCTGCAGATCTTCACATTCTGTTACTCTTTCTGATCACAGCGATATGAACTTTGAATTATTCTAACATTTAAAGCCTGTGTTTGTCAAGATTTAGCCTTCAAAAAAGTGTTTTATACTTTTATTTGAAGGGTTGAATATTACAACATCTTGTGTTATACTGTCGAAAACAATACTATATGCGCTTTTGGAGGAAAACTCTATGAAAAAGCTTTTCGCCTGTATGTTAGCCCTGAGCATTATTTTTGCGTTTGCAGCCTGTGAACCTGCTGTAGAGCCAACGGAACCCTCTGTTCCTCCTGCAACCCAGGAAACCAGCCCGTCCACGGAGCCTTCCACTACCCAAGCGCCCACAGAAAACACACCCGTTAACACTGTGCCGGAAAACCTTTACAGTGTGGCAATGCCCATCACGGAAGAGACTGCCTACGCTGAGGACGGAACCCCGGTCTTTACCTACAGCTATCAAACCATGCATTTGATTCTTCAGGATAAAGAAGTCGCTGACAAGATCATTATCGATTTTTTGTCCAAGGTGGAAACGACACGCTCCGACGCAGAACATCTTCGCTCTCTGGCAGAGGCAAGGGACCACACTGCGATTGGGTTCATTCCTTATAGCTACCAACTACATTTCGATCCTATGCGTATCGATCAGGGTGTTTTGAGTATGCATGGACATGTCAGTCAAATTGGTGAGGCCGCGCACTCCAATACCCATTGTATGTCTGCAAGCTACGACCTTGTTACCGGTGATGTGCTTACCCTGGGCAGTATTCTCTATCACGCCGATGCGAAGCAAGCCATTTCGGATATGGTGGTCCAAGAACTTGAGAAACAACCTGAACTGAATTTGTTTGAGGATTATAAAACCAGTGTACGCAGTCGTTTCCAACGTGATGAAAGCATTGACGACGATTTTTATTTTACCCCCACCGGTCTGTGTTTCTACTTTTCTCCTTACGAAATTGCGCCCTACGCCTCCGGAACCATCACAGTTGAGCTTCCTTACGATCGTCTCACCGGCATCATTGCCGATGCCTACTTCCCTGCTGAACGAACCGCAGCATCAGGCACACTGAATATTGGCAGCTTCGAAGACGCTGACCTTAGCGGCTACAGTCAATTTGCTGAGCTCGTAATCACCCCGGATGCTACAAAGCTGCTTTTAACCGCAACTGATTCCGTTCACGATGTACGTATCAAAAAACTATATCGATCGGACGACGGTCAAAGCATTATTCAGCAAAAAACAATTTTTGCCTCCAACGGTTTGTCGCAAACCGATGCGATACTGATAGATGGAAATTTTGACAGTGCAACGCCCCTATATTCGGTCAGTTGCGTTACAGGCGGACAATCTGTTCAGTACTATATTACCAATAACGGTGGTCAATATTCTTTAACAAAAGTAGATTAATACAAAACGGAGCACAACAAATGTTGCGCTCCGTTTTGCTTACATCATTTCCTGGCGGTACCGTGCAATGCCCAGCTTCAAAAGCTCCATTGCACGCTTCAATTTCGGAAGCTCCTGTACATAGGCGATCCGAACTTCATTGATGCCCTTGCCGGGTGTTTCATAGAATGGCGCACCGGGTGCAAACATCACAGTATCCCCATGGTCATCAAATTTTTCCAAAAGCCATCGTTGAAACCGGTCCGCATTATCCACCGGAAGACTTGCCATCACATAAAAGGCTCCCATCGGCATAGTTACTTCCACACCGGGAATTCGACGAAGCTCTTCCACCACCAAATCCCGGCGTCGCCGGTATTCTTCTTTAGACCGGGCGAAGAACCCCTCATCCACCGAGTATAGAGCAGAGGCACCAACCTGATCCAATGTCGCAACTGCCAACCGGGACTGACAGAATTTCAGAATCGCTTGCTGCAATTCCTTATTTTTTGTGATTACACAACCCACACGGGCACCGCAAGCTGAAAACCGCTTGGAAACAGAGTCAATGATCACCAGATGGTCATCGATATCGTCAAATCTGCCCATACAGGGTATGCCGTATTTATCGTCGTAGCAAAATTCCCGATATACTTCATCACAGATCAGGTAAAGATCGTTTTCCTTTGCCACATCCGCAATCATCCGCATCTGCTGCTCATCCAGCACAACGCCTGTGGGATTTCCCGGATTGGTCACCAAAATAGCACGGGTGTTTTTTGTGATCAGCCGTTCAATACGCTTCCGGTCGGCATAGTGATACCCTTCCTCCGGCCCTGTATGCAGAGCACGAATTACGCCGCCTGCGGCATGAACAAACGTAGTATAATTGGGGTAGTAAGGCTCCGGTATGATCACTTCTGTGTAGGGATCCAAAATGGAAAGACAGGTCAGAAGCAATGCCTCACTGCCGCCGCTGGTGATCAGCACATCGTCCGTATCCAATTCTACGCCAAGTCTTTTATAATATGCTCTGATGGCTTCGATCAGTATAGGCATACCGGGAGACTCTGCATAGGCTACCGTGCTGCTGTCAAAGCTTCGAATTTTCTCGTAAAAGGCTTCCGGCGTTGGAAGATCAGGCTGTCCAATGTTTAAATGATAAATGGTTTTTCCCATTTTTTGTGCCTGAAGGGCAAGTGGGTGAAACTTTCTCATAGGAGAAGGCTCACATCGATTGGCGTTAATTGAAATTTTCATTTGTGCCTCCGCTAAAATTAACGAGTAGATTTATATTCTTTGATCAGCCTGAAAAATACAGGGCCAAGAAGAATCAAGGTTATTAGATTGGGAATTGCCATCAGTCCGTTGACCGTTTCGGCCAGCAGCCAGACAACACCGGTTTCCAACAATGCTCCAAGCAAGACAGTGATTACCTGAACCATCACAAAAAAAGGAAAAACCCGTTCCCCAAAAAGATATTGGGCGCAGCGCAGTCCGTACAGCCCCCATCCCAAAACAGTTGCCAGGGCAAAAAGAACCAAGCATGCGGCTATGAGTATGTCGGACCAACCACCATATATATTTGAAAAAGCCTCAAAGGTCAGCCAGGCACCGGCATCACTGCCGTAGATAATCTGTACATCACTGCACAAAATAACCAAAGCAGTAACCGTGCAGATCACAACAGTGTCAATAAATACCTCCATGATCCCCATCAGTCCCTGCTCAACCGGATGATTGACCTTTGCAGCAGCGTGGGCAATGGACGCTGTTCCCATTCCGGCTTCATTGGTAAACACTCCCCGTGCCGCACCTGTGCGACAGGATATAAACATAGACCCGATCACGCCGCCTGTCACTGCCTTCGGATCAAAAGCTCCGTGAAAAATACTGCCAAAGGCATTGGGTATTTTGTCCATCCGAAGAACAAGCACGCCCAGTCCCAGCAAAATATATATCACAGACGCATACGGAACAAGCGCCTCGGCAATTTTTCCGATTTGTTTTGCACCACCGGACAGCATAATGCCAATCAGAATTGCCAAACCCAAAGCTATCAGGATATCCGTATTTTGGTTGACCGAAATATGCATTGCTGCCGCAGCAGCGTGAATACCGTCCAACACTGCGTTGATCTGGGTGGCATTGCCTACACCAAAAGCGGCCACAACACCAAAGAAGGCATATAGATACGCCATTGGCTTCCAGCGACCGGAAAGCCCTTTTTCGATCATATACATCGGCCCGCCAATGTTCTCCCCTGATGCTGATCTTTGGCTATAGCGCACCGCCAGGGACGCCTCGGCGCATTTGATGACCATACCAAAGAATGCGCACACCCACATCCAAAACACCGCTCCAGGTCCTCCCAGCGCCACTGCTCCGGCAACACCGGCAATGTTGCCAGTTCCCACCGTCGCAGCCAGTGCTGTGCAAAGTGCTTGGTATGGAGATACCCCGTCCTGCACCTTTGCGGAGGGTTTGAATTTGGACAAAAACAGTTTCAGTGCCTTGGGAAAATATGAAAACTGAAAAAAACTTGTTTTCAGACTAAAATACAGTCCGGTACCTAAAATCAGCACCACAGTCGGCAATCCCCAGACCACGCTGTTGATGATCTCCAGTATTTGAACCATATTTTCCTCCAATCATAGCACCATCAAATCAAAAATACAAGAATTTTTGACAAAAAAGCAGCCTCTTTTTTCAGAAGCTGCTTTTGTATTATTCCCATTTCATCCATACTTCAGGACAATAACCAACTGTTGCCTGTTTTCCGTTTCGTACGATTGGTGTTTTGATAAGATTGGGATTGTCAAAAAGCTTATCCTCTTTGGCGCGTTTATCATCCATATAGCGCATCAAAGTGATCTGTTCATCCTTACAATTCCAATCCGTCAGCTCATCCACACCACCAACAGCACGAAGCACCGCATCAAACTCCTTTGGTGACATGCCGTATTTGATCAGGTCGATAAACTGGTACTTGATCCGACGCTCTTTAAAATAACGCTCTGCTTTTTTTGTATCAAAGCATTTGCTTTTTCCAAAAATT
Organism: Oscillospiraceae bacterium; assembly: GCA_017435615.1. Taxonomy (GTDB): domain Bacteria; phylum Bacillota; class Clostridia; order Oscillospirales; family Oscillospiraceae; genus Faecousia. The sequence continues at coordinate 71,656 of JAFSET010000081.1, forward strand.
TGAATATTCAATAGACCACCTCCATCAAACACAGTCCACACGCCGGGACAAGCGGACCCGCCTGAGCCCGTTGCGCTCCAAACAGTTCAGGTATACTCTCAGCCGAGCGAGTACCGGTACCAACCTCTAACAAAGTTCCCACCATAATTCGGACCATATGATGCAAAAACCCGTTACCGGTTACCTGAAAACGGATCTCATTTCCCACTTCCAATATTTGAAACGACTCAATACAGCGAAGCGTTGATTTTTTCATATTCTTATTTGCGCAAAACGCGGAAAAATCGTGCGTGCCTACAAAGTAAGCAGCAGCCAGCTGCATAGCCTGGATGTCCAACACAGAAACATCCTGATAAACATACTTTCTGTCAAAAACACAGGGCTGTGAACTGTTCCACAGTCTGTACAGATAAGTTTTTTTCTTAGCATTGAGCCTTGCATGAAACCGCGGGGAAACATTCCTGCAGGAATATATGCCAATATCCTCCGGCAAATACCTGCGAAGCTGCATAAGAATTTCTTCGCAGGACATGGTGCTTGTGCAGTGCACATTGGCAACCTGTCCTTTGGCATGGGTTCCGGCATCTGTTCGACCGCTGCCAGTAACCTCTACTTCCTCCGCAAGAATTCTGGAAAGGGTTGTTTCCAGCTTCTGCTGAATAGTGTTGTCTGTACCGGGCAAACGCTGCCAGCCCTTATACCGGCTGCCGTCATAGCATATATCAAGCCGCAGATTCCGCATAATCCTCCAATTCCTCTCTGGCTTCCCGTTCATTATCCGCTGAAAACAGGAACTTTCCACTCAAATCATAAACCTGAACATGTCCTCTTGTACGAATAATTTTAAACACAACCATCATCCTTTCTTGTTTTCTGGTTGCATTATAAAATACATTCAGTCCAATAAACTGTACAGATTAAGCATTGTCAGTCAATTACTTCGTAGCCGGCTTTTACAATGGCTTCCTTCAAAGCTGCAGCGTTGGCTGAGCCGGATACTGTCACATGTTTCAGCTGCAGATCTACCACAGCTTCAACCGTTCCCGGGACTTCCTTACAAACACGCTCCACTCTTGCCTTGCAATGCGGACACATCATACCTCCTACCTTTATGACCTGCTCCATCTTTATTCCTCCTTAAGAAACAGAATTTTAACATCCGGTCTGTTTTTTACAATGTACAACAATTATATTCATCAAAAATGAAATTTTCATTGTGCTCCTATGAGGAAACCTATTGACCGGAATTAATAGTTATGTTATTATTTTACCATTAAAAGCACAAAATGCAATATATAAATCATTCCTTTGATAAAAGAAATTACAGACAAGGAGACCTGTTATGAAAATCAAGATCTTATCCGACAGTACCTGTGACCTTGGTGAAGAGCTGGTTAACAAATATGACATTACCATCATCCCACTGACCGTCATCAAGGACGGTCAGGCCTATTCCGATGGCATTACCATTACCCCTGCCGATATTTACAAGCATGTGGCTTCCGGCGGAAGTCTTTGCTCTACCGCAGCCGTCAGCGTCGGCGAGTATGCCCAGTGGTTTGAAAAATACGCTTCAGACTACGACGGCGTTATCCATGTCAACATCAGTTCGGAATTTTCCTGCTCATACCAAAACGCTTGCCTTGCGGCAGAAGAGTTTTCGAACGTCCGCGTTATTGACTCCAGAAATCTCTCCACCGGCCAGGGCCTTGTGGTGCTGCAAGCCTGTAAGCTTGCTCAGCAATGTCAGGACCTGGATGAACTGCAGCAGAAGCTTCAAAGCTTTACAGAAAAAGTGGAAGCCAGCTTCCTGCTGGACCGACTGGAATATATGGTCAAGGGTGGCAGATGTTCTTCCGCAGCCGCCTTGGGCGCAAATCTGTTGAACTTAAAGCCCTGTATCGAAGTAAAGAACGGCAAAATGGCCGTTGTAAAAAAATACAGAGGTAACTACGCAAAATGTCTTAGTATGTATGTAAAAGACAGGCTTGCCAATCGGGACGATTTGGATCGCGAAACACTTTTTGTCACCAGAACTCCTGTTTCCGATGAATGTCTGAAGGCTGTGGCCGACACCGTACAGGAATATGATGTGTTTGAAAACACCTACTGGACCGAAGCCGGCTGTACCATTTCCTGTCACTGCGGCCCCGGAACCTTGGGTGTCCTTTTCGTCAGAAAATAAGCTTCAGGCGGCAGAAACTATCTGCCGCCTGCTTTATTTCCATATGATCAGCAAGGAGGTTCCCATGAGCAAGATCCGATCGGATAATTCCTTTATAATGCGTTTATCTGCCTTTATCGTCGATAAACGTACATTGTTCTTTTTATTATTTGCCGCCGCATTGCTTTTTAGCCTTGTTTCCGCGGGATGGGTCCAGGTTGAAAATGACATTACAAAATACCTCCCTGAGGATACAGAAACAAGGCAAGGGATTGTGGCGATGAATGAAAATTTTGAAAGCTTTGCCACTGCCCGAGTCATGATCTGTAATGTTACTTCACAGACCGGCCAGGAATTTGCAGACAGTTTCTCTGAAATCGACGGCGTAGCAATGGTCACATACGACACCACACCGGAGCATTATAAAAACGCTGCCGCATTGATCGATATATCCTTCGAAGACGGAAATCAGGATGACCGTACCCTTCAGGCTATGAATTCCATCCAACAGCAATTGACAAACTATGATGCATACATCCATTCCGATGCTGGTACCAATCTAAACACTATGCTTCAGGAAGAAATGACCGTCATTTTAATCGTTGCGTCTATCATTATCGTCATTGTTCTCATTCTGACAAGCCGATCTTACGCGGAAGTACCGGTGCTTCTAATGACATTTGGTGCAGCTGCGCTGTTAAACATCGGTACAAACTTTCTGTGCGGAAAAATCAGCTTTATTTCCAATTCTATCGCTGTTGTGCTTCAGTTGGCCTTAGCCATTGATTACGCCATTATCCTTTGTCACCGTTTTGTAGACGCACACGAAACACATTCTGCACGGGACGCCGCTGTACTCGCCCTAAGCAAAGCCATCCCTGAGATTTTTTCCTCATCCATGACTACCATTTGCGGTCTGATGGCACTGGCTTTTATGCAATTTTCCATTGGATATGATATGTCCATCGTCCTGATGAAATCCATATTGCTAAGCTTGATTTCTGTATTTTTGCTGATGCCAGGACTGCTTGTGCTGTTTTGTCCCCTGATGGATCGCACACGGCATAAGAAACTCATTCCGAACGTTTCCTTCTTGGGAAAGTTTTCCGTTATAACACGCAGAATTGTGCCTCCTATATTTTTAATCATATTGATTGGCGCTGCAATTCTTTCACAACAGTGTCCCTATTGCTACAGCTTCAATGATTTGAAAACCACAAAAATGACGGAAAGTCAAACCGCCTATTTTAAGATCAAAGAAAACTTTGGAACCAGTAATATGATTGCCGTTGTCGTTCCAGCCGGAGATTATGAGGCTGAAGCCGCCATTTTATCTCAGCTTGAGGGCTGTCCTGAAGTCAAAAGTACTATGGGACTTTCCGGCATTGAAGCGCTGGACGGCTATAAGCTGACTGACGCCCTAACTCCGCGGCAGCTTTCTGAGCTGTTGGATATGGATTACGAACTGATTCAAATGCTCTATGCTGCCTATGCTTCGCAACATTCTCAGTACGGTCAAATACTAAACGGACTGGACGAGTTCCGGGTCCCTCTATTTGATATTTTTGTTTACCTGAAGGATCAATTGCAAAATCTTAATATCTCTCTTGACACGGCCGACGGTCAATCTGTCAGTGATATGTTTTTACAGCTTGAAACAGCACAGAAGCAACTCCAAAGTGACAAATACAGTCGTATGGTCGTCTACCTGAATTTACCGGAGGAAAGTGAAGAAACTTTTACATTCCTTGACAAAATGCACGGGATTATTGATCAATACTATGATGAAGATTGTTATCTTGTGGGTAACTCCACAAGCTCCAGAGATCTGTCAGCATCCTTTATTACCGATAACACGCTGATCTCTATTCTATCCATCGTTTTCGTGATGATCGTGCTGCTCTTTACATTCAAATCAGCCGGACTGCCCGTTTTGCTGATCATCGTTATTCAGGGCAGCATTTGGATCAACTTCTCCTTCCCCACCCTGATGGAAATCCCCATGTATTTCCTGGGATATTTGATCGTACAGTCCATCCAGATGGGTGCGAATATTGACTACGCCATTGTCATTTCCAGTCACTACCAGGAATTAAAAAAGCAAATGCCTCACAAAGAAGCTATCGTACAGGCCCTGAACAATGCCTTCCCTACCGTATTCACCTCCGGAACTATAATGGCTTCTGCAGGGCTGCTGATTGGCAATTTATCAACACAGCCGGTAGTTTCCATTATGGGCACGTGTATCGGCCGTGGTACCATTATTTCAATCATTCTTGTGCTGTTTGTTCTTCCCTCCATCTTAGTATTAGGTGACTCCATCATCAACAGAACCAGCTTTAAAATGAAGTCTATAATCCCAGCCACTGTAAAAAAATCCGGTTCCCTGCGCGTTCAGGGACATATTCACGGTTATATTTCCGGTATGATCGACGGTGACTTTGATGGTACCATTAACGGCTCTATTGAAGCTTCCGTCACAACAGACGGAACGGTTCGGAAAGAAGGTGAACTCCATGCGGATTAAAACAATGTTATTGGGAATTATGTTTTTCATCTTCTGTTTAACCATGCCCATTTACGTCCAATGTGCTGAATTGGATGACGTATTAACCATCTCCTCATCTGCGGAATTCCTTGAGTTTGCTGAGAACTGCCGTCTGGACAGTTATAGCGCAGGATTAACTGTGAAGCTCGATGCGGATATTGACCTGACCGGCCAGGATTTTTCCGGAATTCCCATTTTCTCAGGCACATTTGAAGGCAATCACCACAGCATTTCCGGCATAAATCTGAATCGCAGCGGTACAGCAACAGGGCTTTTCCGCTATCTTACCGAGGCTGCTGTCGTCCGGGATTTGAACCTTTCCGGCAGTATAACACCTGGCGGCAGCAGCGACACTGTTGGTACCGTCGCAGGTAATAACTGCGGTAGAATACAAGGGTGCAGTTTTTCCGGAACTGTAATCGGTTCCAATATTGTTGGCGGTATCACTGGTTACAATGCCGCAACGGGCATCGTTACCGATTGTTCCGTGGAAGGATCGGTAACAGGCAATCATTTTGTCGGAGGAATTACAGGAAACAACGATGGTGTCATTCAAAAATGCCAAAGCATCGCACAAATCAACACAGAACCGGAAAGCATGTCCGTTGCCCTGTCGGACATCACGATCGAAACCCTTGCCGGCACAGAAAACGCCAACGCCATCACAGATGTCGGCGGAATATCCGGTGCAAACAATGGTTCAGTTACCCAATGTCAAAACAACGGAGCTGTTGGTTATCCCAGTATCGGATATAACATTGGCGGTATCGTTGGAACAAGCAGCGGTTATGTGTTTGACTGTACCAATCACGGCAGTATTTCCGGACGTAAAGACGTGGGCGGTATCGCGGGACAATTAGAGCCAACCGTTCTGATTTCTTACAGCACCGATACCCTACAAATTCTTTCCGGACAGCTTGACACTCTTTCTACGTTAACAACCAATGCTTCCGCTCACCTTAACGACAGTTTTCTGGCTATCAAAGAGCAATTTACGCTTATTCGCGGGCAAATCCTTAAAGCTCAGGATGCAATTACATCCCTGACGCCATCCATGGAGAATAACCAGCTCCACCCTAACGCGCAGCAAATATCCGATGCCATAACCACCTTACACAACGCTCTAAGTACCATCACAAACAGTTTGCGGACCATCGAACAGCAAACCGAAAATGCAGGTACTGTTTTCCAAAACGACCTGCAAAGCATCAACAATATGGTTGCGCAAATCCAACAAACTGTAAAATCCGGTGAGAACCATGTGGGAGGTTCTGTTGCGGATGTCTCCGAACAGGATACTCCATCCGATCTAACCTCAAAAATTCAGCAGTGCGATAATCATGCCGATATATATTGCGATATTAACGCCGGTGGCATTGTTGGCAGTGTCGGTATCGAAAGCGATCTGGACCCGGAAGCTGATCTTGATATTTTAGGAGATTATTCTCTGAATTTTTTGGGAAGTTACCGGGCGGTTGTGACACAATGTCAAAACAACGCCTCTATTACTGTTAAAAAGCTCAATGCCGGCGGTATCACAGGGCTTGCTTCCCTGGGCGCCATACAACACTGCAACAGCTCCGGTGAGCTTGCCTGTCCAAAGGCAAGTTATGTTGGCGGCATCGCAGGATACAGCCGCGGTTCGATCCGTTCCTGCAATGTAAAGAGCCAGCTTTCCGCACAAGATCATGTTGGCGGCATTGCCGGTTTTGGCAGTACAGTTTCTGACTGTAACAGCATTGCTCAGATCACTGCAGAACAGATCACAGGATGCATTTTGGGCCAGGCCAAAGATCTGTCACAGGTCAGTAATAACCTATATTTGCCGGCACCAACCGATCACGGAGCCATTGACGGCATCAGCTATCATACACTTGCTCAGGCCGCTGAACTTGAAAACTTTTTAGCCTTGGATGATCTTCCTTCATTCTTCGCAAGCAGCACTGTAACATTTGTACTTCCCGACAACTCCCAGCAAGAAATTGATGTACCGTTAGGTCAACCGCTTCAGGCTGAACATATTCCTGTTTTCAAAACGCAATCCGGTAACGCTCCCATATGGAATCTACCGGATGGTCCTGTGTTTTTTGATACGGTGATCCATGCGGTGCATACAAATACCGTTGATGTACTGCAAAGCTCACAGACGCGTCAAAACAGCCTTCCAATTCTGTTGGCACATGGTGAGTTCAACGAAAACGATCTTTTATTGATCCGGCAACTGGAACAATCACCCATCCAGGATACCATTGAATGTTGGGATTTATCCGTAAAAGAAACCGTCACAACGCTACGCTATCTCCCGCCGGAAACCGTGAACAGTAATGATGTAACAGTCATGCTTAAAAATTCAGACGGCCAGTGGTACACATCCAATACAACACAAGAAGGACAATATGTGGTAATCCCAGTAGACAATCAAATATCAGCTTTGTGTGCAGTTTACACGCTTCACACAGACTATACCGCTGCTATTCTTGCCTGTTGTGGAATTATGCTCGTTGCCGTTATCTTGACTGTTGTAATCATAAAATCCAAAAAGAAACCTGTTTCAACAACTGCGGAGTCCGCTGAATAAATAGCTTGTTTTTTCCGATGGTTATGATATACTTGTAACGCTATAAACATAAGAGGTATAAATATGGATTATCGCACATTGTTGGATGTTACAACAGAACTGGGATATTTACTGGCTATGAGCGGCGCAGAGACCTTTCGCGTAGAGGACACAATTATCCGGATCTTTGCAGCCTACGGAATAGAGGCAGAGGCCTTCGCTATTCCCAATTGTCTGACAGTCAGTTTGGAAACCGACCACCAAAAACCGATGACCAGAATGCGCCGCATCGGCCATCACGGAACGGATCTGAATGCCGTAGAACGTTTTAACAGTATCAGTCGCCGTATCTGCAGTGAAAAACCGGAACCCACAGAGGCTTTAATGTGGGTTCGTCAAGCAGCAAAATCCCCCAAAAAATACTCTTTCACGGTAAGTATTTTAGGAAGCATTGTTTCCGCCGCGGGATTTATACTTGTGTACGGCGGTGGAGTAACCGATACGTTTTGCGCAATTCTATGCGGTCTTTTAGCCGGACTTATCGGTTATGTTGCCGAAAGGTGGAAAATCAACTCTTTTTTCAGCACCATTGCGTCTGCCTTTGTGATTGCCTTGACTGCCTATCTGTACGGTATTGCCGGTTTGGCGGTAAATGTAGATGGTATCATTATTTCCGCACTGATGTTATTGGTTCCTGGCCTTCTGTTTACCAATGCAATGCGTGATATCATCTACGGTGACACCAATTCTGGTATTAACCGAATCGTTCAGGTGCTTTTAATCGGCGTTGCCATTGCATTAGGCACCGGCTCGGCATGGAATTTACTTTGCGGTTTTGGCGTGCAGTCTATCGTAAATACCCCGGTGCAGCACAGCATTTTCCTGGAAAGCGTCACTACCGTGATTGCCTGCTTTGGCTTCTGCGTTATGTTTAACATCCATGGAAAGGGGTCTGTTTTTTGCGCGCTCGGAGGCGGTTTTACCTGGACTGTTTTCCGACTGAGTCAGCTTGCGGGAATTGATCTGATCGGATCCTATTTTGTAGCAACTATCTTTGCAGCAGGTTATTCGGAGATTATGGCAAGAGTGCGAAAATATCCTGCCATATCCTATCTGGTCGTGTCCATTTTCCCCTTACTGCCCGGTGCAGGCGTTTACCGCACAACCTCCTGTATACTTGTTGGTGATATGACAGGCTTTTCGTCCAACGGAACGCAGACAATTTCTATTGCCGGTGCTATTGCCGTTGGCATTCTGATCGTATCGACCCTTGCACGGCTTTGGAGTATTTACCAACAGAAAAAACACAAGATATAAAATTCTGCGGACAGAACATTCTGTCCGCAGAAAAACTATAAATTTAGAAACCAATCTTCTACAATGTCACTGTGTGTCACAACAATAGGCAGCGATTGTAATTCCTCTTTTGTAAAAAATCGCAGATCGCTGGACTCATGACTGATCACCAGCTCCGGCTCCTGCTGAAGCTCCAAGGAAAATACAACAACGACCATTCTCCAAATACTGCCATCCCTGTAGGCAGCTATTCTGCCCGGTTCTCCGTATACTCCGAGTTTTTTGAACTGATGCATGGGAACTCGCAATCCCAGTTCTTCGTATATTTCCCGGGTAATGGCCTCGAGAGGTGTTTCCTGACGCTTCACACCACCGCCTACAAGTCCCCAAAGTTCACAATCCTTGCGCTTTTCGAGCAAAAGTTTTCCGTTGCAGGTTATAATGGCATTGGCTCCTAAATGAGCCCCCTGGGTTGTCTTCGGCGGATTTGGATGTCCCCTGTAAAACGTTACGATTTCCATAAATACACCTCCTGAAGCGTATTATACATCCTTCCAGTAAAAAATGCAAAATATTATGTTTTACACCTTGACAAATGTGCTATAATCATATAGGAAAGAAGGTGCGTATTCTGGAGAAGCAAGGAATTAAAATTATGGCCCGGAACCGGGAGGCTTATCACGAGTATTTTGTGGAAGAAGAGATGGAAGCCGGTATCGAGCTTTGCGGCACAGAGGTCAAATCCATCCGTCAGGGCACACTGAACTTAAAAGATGCCTGGTGCGGTATCAAGGACGGACAGCTTTTACTGAACCAGATGCACATCTCTCCCTACGACCACGGCAACCGATTTAATCAGGACCCCAAACGGCCACGAAGACTTTTGATGCACAAACGGGAAATCATGCGTCTGTTCGGCAAAGTTAAGCAGGACGGATTTGCACTGATCCCGCTAAGTGTGTATTTCAAAGGCAGCCGTGTAAAAATCAAGGTTGGTCTGTGCAAGGGCAAAAAACTGTACGACAAAAGACAATCTGCGGCCGAGCGTGATGCCAAGCGTCAGATCGACCGTGCAATGAAGGAGCGATATTGATATGAATCCAACATTTAAAATCACAATGGAAAACGGCGGTGTCATTGAAGGCGAGCTGTACCCGGAGATTGCGCCTCAAAGCGTGTATAATTTCATCGATCTTGCCAATCATAATTTTTACGATGGTCTGATCTTCCACCGGGTCATTCCCGGATTTATGATTCAGGGCGGCTGTCCCGACGGCACCGGTATGGGTGGCCCCGGTTACTGTATCAAGGGGGAGTTTTTCTTCAACGGTATCAAGAACGATCTGCGTCATAAGCGTGGCGTGCTTTCTATGGCCCGTTCCTCCTCCCCAAACTCTGCCGGTAGCCAATTCTTTATTATGCATCAGGATGCCAAGCATCTGGATGGACAGTATGCTGCCTTTGGAAAGGTAACATCCGGCATGGAAGTTGTAGATGCCATTGCAGCCACTCCCTGTGGCGCAGCCGACCGTCCTGTAAACGATCAAAAAATCGCGTCTATTACTGTGGATACCCACGGTGAAACCTATCCGGAGCCCAAAAAGCTGCAGGATCCCTACGGCAGATTTTAATGATAGCGAACCCCAGGCGGTAATTTACCGCCCTAATACGGGGCCGTACTGGTTTCGACGGGGGTAGTGAGGCTGGAATAGCGGGTCGTGGCGCCTGACCACGATAAAACGGGTACTTTTTAAATTTAACTGACAACTCTAACGTTGCTCTGGCAGCCTAATTAGGCCGCCCATCCGCCCCGGAAGGTCCACGAGCCGGGCTCGGGTGTGATTGAAGTGGAGACCGTGCGTGCGCAAAGCTTTGAGCGCACCATGCACAATGAAGCTACCAAGCTCCGTAGGATGTTTGTTTCCGCCGGAGTAAGGGAATGTAAATAACAAACTGCACCCGGAGAAGTTCCTTCCAAGTTGCTTTCGGACAGGGGTTCGATTCCCCTCGGCTCCACCATGAAAACACCCTCATTGTGATACAATGAGGGTGTTTTCAATGATATCCGTTCCTTGCGAAACGGAAGATATATCTTCGATATGATATCCACCTTCGGTGGATGATATATTCCTGCGGCATATGAAGGAACGGATATTATATCATGCTTGC
>JAFSET010000082.1 GCA_017435615.1 Oscillospiraceae bacterium
CATGATCACGGCGTAGTCGTCGAGGCCGAGCTGGGCGCTCTGGCCGGCGTTGAGGACGACGTAAACGTCTCCGCCGAGCAGTCCCACTACACCCGCCCCGAAGAGGTCGAAGAGTTCGTTTCCAAGACCGGCTGTGACTCCCTGGCTATCGCCATCGGCACCAGCCACGGCGCCTACAAGTTCACTCCCGAGCAGTGCACCGTCAACGAGCAGGGCATCCTGGTGCCCCCCGCTCTGCGTTTCGACGTGCTGGAGGAAGTGACCAAGCGTCTGCCCGGCTTCCCCATCGTGCTCCACGGTTCTTCTTCCGTTCCTCAGGAGTACGTAGCCATGGTCAACGCCAACGGCGGCAAGATGCCCAATGCCATCGGCGTGCCCGAGGAGCAGCTCCGCAAGGCCGCTGCCCTGTCCGTGTGTAAGATCAACATTGACTCCGACCTGCGTCTGGCTATGACCGGTACCATCCGTCAGTTCTTCAACGAACAGCCCAGCAAGTTTGACCCCCGTGAGTACCTGAAGCCTGCCCGTGCCAACATCAAGGAACTCGTTCGTCACAAGCTGATCAACGTTCTCGGCTGCGCCGGCAAGGCCTGATCGTTCCAACATAATAATCCGTCAGGGGCTGTTGCGACGCAACAGCCCCTGATTAAAATTTATACGGGAAAAGAAGTAAAAATCGGTTTTCGGACGTATAAGAGGTGAGAGGGTCAGACGTGGCCCTTACACAAGGAGGAAATCGTATGGATAACGGCGCAAGTAGCTACCGCCGCTACCTGAACGGTGACGAGGAGGCCTTCCGGGAGATCGTGGCAAACTATGCCGATCCCCTGATCTTTTTCATTGACCGCTACATACACGATATAGCCGCGGCAGAGGACATCGCGCTGGATGTGTTTACCGACCTGGTGGTGAACCGGCACCGGTATCATTTTCAGGTGAGCCTGAAGACCTATCTGTTTATGCTGGGCCGCAGCCGCGCGCTGGATCATATCCGGCATCGGAACAAATTGCAGATGCTGCCTTTGGAGCAGGCGTTTTCCCTGCCGCTGGACGAACCGTCTTTGGAGGAAAAACTGCTGGAGGATGCCCGGAAGCAGGCAGTCCATCAGGCCCTGAAGCAGCTTCCCCGGCAACTTCAGGAGGCGGTGCATCTGGTGTACTTTGAGCAGCTTAGCTGCAAGGAGGCGGCAAAGGTGATGAAAAAGACCACGAAGCAGGTGTATAATCTGCTGTATCGGGGAAAACAGGCCCTTCGAGCCGTCCTTGGAAAGGAAGGTGAGCAGTTGCTGTGAAAACATTGGATCAGCGCATGGAGCAGATCGCTGTGCGCAGTGAACAAAGAATCAAGCAAAGAAAACAAAGAAAGTATCGCATCGCCGCGGTGTGCATACCGGTGGCGCTTTGCGTGGGCGCGGTTTGGCTTTTGCTGCCCGGGAGCAGCAAAACCCCCGGTCCTGCCGATGCGGTGACAGGGCTGTCCGGGGAAAGCACAGTGCAGATATCCACCCAGAAGGGCCTTGAGGAGCAGCTTTACTCCCACCAGGTAACGGGTCCAACGTTGCAGGTGCTGCAGGAGGATACGCAGCAGGTGTGCGCCACCCTGACCGACCCGGAGCAGATTCGTCAGGTGCTGGAGCTTTTACAGGGCGGCACCACCTTGGCAGAGGATAACGGCCTGAAGGAACAGACTGTATACGGAGATGGCGGAAAGCCGGTATATACGGTTACGGTGACCCTGGAGGCGGAAACTCAGGTGTACACCTGGCAGGAAAATACCCTGACCTGCAAGGATACGGGGCAAACCCGGCATCTGACAGCCCAGGAGCTTTATACCTTGAAGAACCTGTTAAAGGGAGGTTAGAAATATGAAAAAATGGTGGATTTGGATCTTGGCGGCGGTGGTACTGCTGGCGGTGCTGGCTGTGCCAGTTCCCTCCGGTCCTTCGGACGGCGGCACCCGGACCTACAGCGCGCTGACCTATAAGATCGTTGCGTGGAATGAAGCCTACGGCAATCAGGTGTGTGAGCAGACGGATATTTACTGGTTCCCGGAAAATATCCGCTTCACGCAGGAGCTGTGGGCGGAAAAGCAGGAGCAGATGAACTGCCGCTTTGCGGCCACCGTGGTGGAGATCACAGGCGGCAATGTGACAGTGGAGCCTTTGGAGGGACTGCCGGAGCGCAGCAGCAGTGATCGCATCAGCTTTTCCGCGGAGAATTTGGAGCAGCTCCAGGTGCACCCAGGCGACACGGTGGAGATCACCTACAATGGCTTGATCCGGGAAAGCTACCCGGCTTCCATTGACCCTATCAGCTGGAAGGTGTGCCGTGATCTGCGGCATATGGATTACCCCGGCCGGTGGCTGGACCCGGAGAATACCCAGCCGCAGGAGGAAAACCTCTGCCGGGATGTGCGGATCACCCAGATCTATGCCGACTGCTTTTTTGCGGTGCAGGTGATCCCAATGCCGGATCAGTTTAAGTTTAACGGCGTGCTGTCGGAGCAGTGGTGCGTGGGGGATCAGGTTCAGATCACCTATGAAAACGCCCAGGCGGATATGAACCAGCGTCGGGTGGAGGCGGATATCGTCAGCGTGGAGGAAAGCACCTTTGAGATACAGCCCGGCGTGTGCTACAAGCCGGTGATCTATCTGTACCCGGAGCAGGAGCAAAAGGTCCGGGTAAGACTTTCGGTCAGCGGCGGACTGACCTGCACCTATCCTGCCTATGATAACGGCTGGACGGTGACGGCGCAGCCGGACGGCACGTTGACGGATGCGGCCGGTCAAACCTATAACTACCTGTACTGGGAGGGCCTGACCGATGCGGCCTGGGATCTGACCGAGGGCTTCTGCGTCAGGGGTGCGGATACGGCAGAATTCCTGGAAACCGCTTTGGCCAAGCTGGGACTGAGCCGCCGGGAGGCCAATGAGTTTATCGTCTACTGGCTGCCACAGATGCAGGAAAATCCCTATAACATCATCTCCTTCCAGCAGCAGGCCTACACCCAGGCGGCACTGCTGGACATTCAGCCGGCTCCCGATACGTTGATCCGGGTATTTATGACCTGGCAGCCGGCACAGGAATTTGTACAATTGCCCCAGCAGGTGCTGACAGCCCCGGAGCGCACCGGTTTTACGGTGGTGGAATGGGGCGGCACAGAAGTTCCCAATTTTTCCTACGCTTGTAAAGGGCAATGTCACGCAAAGGGCTCGTGTTAACAATGTACTACGAAATGTTTCCGGAATTGGGGGGTTGACAATGAAGAAAACAATGCTATGGACAGTCGTTTTCTGCTTGCTGATGGCACTGCTGACAGGCTGTCAGCAGGCAGACGAACCGATTTTTAATCAGGAAGAAAGCACCACCGGTCAAACTCAGCAAATGGCCGGGCCTGTGACCTATCAGGCCAAATATATCCGCACCAACGCGGCACGGGACGGCGTCAGCTTTCCCAGCGTGCAGGTTATTGGAAGCCGTCAGGAGCTGACGGATTACTACGACAGCTACAAGGATATCTTGGATCTGGAAAGCAGGCAGCCCCACGACGACGGAACCGGGGACGGCTTTTTGGATGTCTGCGACGGCTATGACGAAAGCTTTTTTGCGGAGCAATTCTTGGTGTTTGTGCTTTTGGAGGAGGGCAGTGGGTCTGTCAGTCATCAGGTACGCTCGGTGGAAAAACGGGAGGACGGGGTTCTCGCCGTTTCCATTGATAAGACCGTGCCGGAGGCGGGGACCTGCGATATGGCCCAGTGGCACATCATTTTGGAGCTGCGCCGGCAGGAGGCCGGGCAGGATCCAGACACCCTGCATACCCACTTGCAGGTCTTTGCAGACGAACAACTGATCTGGAACGGTGAGCCGGTGACCCCGGCTAAGCCCGCACCGGCCTTTACCGCGCCGCCGGAGGGTTTTTTGATGACCCCTTTGGGGGAGTATCCGCTGCATATGGGCGGCTATAGCTGGCTGTGGGAAGAGGACGGACGGATCTGCCAGGCGGTGACCGCCGATCAGGCTGTACGGCCTTTGGATGGAGCGTTTCTGCAGGCGGTGGTGATCGACGGCGAATTTGCCGAATCGGTGTATATACCGGACCCGGAGACCGGCGAGCAGGTGCCTACAAATATGATGGGATACTTTGCAAAGCTGAACTGGCAGGCACAGCCTGACAGCGTGACGGGTACCTGGTGGCCGGAGGGTACCGGGGGAATGGGAGAGCCCCTGGATGTGACCGACGGGTGCTTTTATGCCCGGCAGGGCAGAGGTATCTATGAATTTGTGGCCACCTGGGAAAATAACGGAGCAGGCTACTATGGAACGGCAAACTATTACGCCTGCATCATCGGCGGAGAGGACCAGAGTGCCCAAAGCGGCGATGCAGCCGTCACCCTGAGCAGCCGTGGCGGCACCTGTGCGGTGATGGCACAGCCTACGGCCGAGGATGGGGATGCTTTGACGGAGCTGCTGAAAAGCGTTTTCTACAATCCCAATTTTGTGTGCAAGTGTCTGCCGGAATACACAGTGGAGCTGGAGGATGGCAGTGCCTACGGCGTGCATCTGTCCGAGGGCTACGCCCGGTGCGACGCCGGACAGGCGAATTTGACGGAGCAGCAGGTGGAAAAGCTCCGTCAGATCATAGAAAAATACCTGTAATGGGAAGGACGGAATATGAACATAACGGTCAAGCAAATATCCTCGCTGGAGAAGGTCAGAAGGTCTGACAAAGGGGAATATCCTGTCTGCCAAAGCCGGTATGCTTTGCCCGGTGAGCGCATTTGTTATCAGCTTTATATACACACGGACGATCAGGCAGTGGTCCATGCCTCTGTCCGGTCGGAGCTGAACGGGGCAGTCCGGCTCTACCGGGTCCGGGATGTGATGATGGATGCGCCGGTGGTAATCCCCACGGCGATGGAGGACTATATCACCCAGGAGCCGGGGCTGATGCCGGATGTGCTGATCCCCCTGGAAGAAATGGGGCATAAGCTGTATGTGGACAAGGTCCCCTGTGCTTTGTGGGTCCGGGTGGATATTCCCCGGGACATCCGGCCCGGAAGCTATGAGGTGACGCTATGCCTGGAATTCCGACGCCCCGGCGGCGCTTATGTGGACAGTGTCCGGAAGACCATGGAGCTGAAGGTCATTCCGGCGGTGATGCCGGAGCAGCGGCTGATCTACACCCGATGGCTGTATTTGGACTGCATTGCAACGGCGCACCATGTGGAGGTTTTTTCTGAGGCCCACTGGTATTTGATCGAACGCTACATCCGGGCCGCGGCAGATCTGGGTATCAATATGCTGATGGTGCCGGTGCATACCCCGCCGCTGGACACGGAGGTGGGTACAGCCAGACCCTGTGTGCAGCTTGTGGATGTGGAAAAAACAGAAAGCGGCTACCGCTTCGGCTTTGCGCGGTTCCATCGTTTTATCGGACTGTGCAAAAAGTATGGCATCCGCTATTTTGAGATCGCCCATATGTTTACTCAGTGGGGAGCCGGTGCTACACCCAATATTATGGTGACAGAAAACGGAAAAACCGGGTATGGCTTTGGCTGGCATGCAGCCTCCGACGACCCAAGATATGTGGAATTTTTGCAACAGTATATTCCTGCGATCGTCCGGGAATTGGAAAAGGCGGGAATTGCGGATCAAACCTATTTTCATGTATCTGACGAGCCTAATGTCAATGACGAGCTTTTGTACCGCAAGGCTGCCGATCTCATTCGTCCTTTGACCGTTTCTTGCAGAAGCTTCGACACCTTGTCCCAAGTTGATTTTTATGAAAAAGGTCTGGTGGAAACACCGGTGACCCTGATCAGCAGTATCCACAAATTCCTGGAGAAGCCTGTGAAGGATCAGTGGGTCTACTACTGCTGCGGCCCCAATGAGGTGTATCCCAACTGCTTTATGGCCATGCCCTCCTACCGGGTGCGGATCCTGGGCTTTCTGCTGTACCGCTACAACATCAAGGGCTTTTTGCACTGGGGCTTCAATTTCTACAACGCCATCCGTTCGCTGTATCCCATCGATCCGTATTTGACCACCTCCAGTGACGGCGCGTTCCCATCCGGAGATCCGCTGATCGTCTATCCTGCCCACAACGGCGTGTACACCTCCATTCGTGGGGAGGTCACCTTTGAGGCGGTGCAGGATATGAACATCTGCATTGCCCTGGAGAAGCTAATCGGCCGGGAACAGGTGGAAAGGATCATCGATCAGGCGGCAGGCAAGCCCCTTCGCTTTGACGATTATCCCCGAAGCAGTGAATATATTTTAAAGCTGCGTGAAACGCTCCTGGACAGAATTGCGCAGCAAATCGGCAGAGATAATGAATCATGATTTTCTTCGAAAATCATATTTTAATATCATCCACTATTCGCTCTTCACTGAAATACGTTTCCTTTATCAATGCGGGAGGCAAGCGCGTGCGCTGCACTTAGTCCAAAATGGAAAGCTTGTATTCTTTGGGCGTCATATGGGTGCATTTTTTGAAAAACTTGGAAAAATACTGGGGACTGTCAAAGCACAAAAGCTCCGCGATCTGGGCAAAGGTATAGCGGTTTTCCCGGATCAGGCGCTTAGCCTCCCGGAGCTTTAGCTGATTGTAATAGCGCATGATCCCTCCCGGCTGAAACTGGGCAAACAGAGTCTTTACGGTGCTTTCGGATTTGCCCACCTTTCGGGCAATTTCCGCTATGGTCAGCTTGCCGTATAGGTTTTCGTTGAGCACATCCAGCAGCTCCCGGATCTCAAAATCAACATCTACGCCGTCAATGTGTATGCGTTGACGGCTTTTTTTTGTAAAGCTTTCCCGGTGGCGGTACAGGCTGATCAGAAAGATCTCCAGCAGATTGCGGATCATCTGGAACCCCCCAAAGGGCGCGTCCGGCAGCGTGCGCAGTTTTTGCAAAAGGGGATTGCCCGGGTCTTCCAGGCGGAAGCAGGAAAGCCCCTCGGACATCAGCATGGAAAGCAGCTTTTTTTCTTCCGCGCTCAGGCGCAGGATCTTGCCCTCGAAATGCCGCATAGCCACGCTGTCGCACTCAAAGGTCAGGATGCTGACATTGGGCGCGTTTTTTCCGTCACCGGAAAGATTGTGGTACTCGTTGGGCTTATGGAAGGTGACCTCGCCGCTTTTCAGCGTGAACCGGTTTTTATCGGCGGTGCAGAGCATTTCGCCCTTGTCGATATAGACCATTTCCCAAAAGTTATGCTGCTCGCCCTCGTAATGAAAATCCTTGGAAAGCTCCATATAGAAAATCGTGATGATTTTTCGGATATGAATGACACCGGGCAGGCCCTGCCTAACAAAATCGTCCATGTGAAAAAATCTCCTTTGTCTGATTATATAAGTATCATATCCGATTTTCCATTTTTCTGCAACTGGAATTCTTTATACTTAAATCAGGAAAACAATGCGAAAGGAGAAAGACAATGTACACAGTTTTAGTAATTTCCTGCCATCCGGATGACATGGAGATCGCCTGCGCCGGTACGCTGTTAAAATGCAAAGAGCGTGGTGACCGGGTTGTGATCTGCCATTTGTCCAGCGGCAATTTGGGCCATGTGGTCATTCCGCCGGACGAGCTGCGTGTGATGCGGGCAAAGGAAGCGGAAAGAAGTGCCGCCATAGGCGGTTTCGAGGTGATCCACAGCAGCTTTGACGACCTGGAGATCTATGACAACAACAAACAGGCCAGAGATAAGGTGGTGGAGGTGATCCAGCAGGTGGACCCGGATTTTATCATTACCCACGACCCCAATGACTATATGCCCGACCACACGGCTGTTTCCCGGCTGGTGTTTGACGCCAGCTTTACCGCCACGTTGCCCAATTATCCCACAAAGACCGGCAAGGCCGCAAGACTGGTGCCGATCTACTATATGGATACGCTGGCAGGCGTGAACTTCAACCCCACCGAATATGTGGATGTGTCTGACCATATCGATACCAAGCTGCAAATGCTGGAGTGTCACGAGACCCAGGTGGTATGGATGCGTGAGCACGACGGCATCGATTTTCCGGATATGGTGAAGACCTGCTGCCGCTACCGGGGCTTCCAGTGCGGCGCGGACTACGCCGAGGGCTTCCGTCAGTGTCAGGTCTATTTGAAGGGGACAACCAAGCGGCTGCTGCCGTAATACAACGTAAAGGAGAAAAAATGTTATGGACTTTCAATCTACTGTAAAAGGCTCTGCCCTGGAGGGCTTCTATCCTGCCGGCTGGGATTTTGAAAAGATCGATGCCTGTGTAGGCGCGCCGGAAACCGTTTGCGACCGTCAGAGCTTCTGGAGCCCTGACTTTCACCCTGTTATGTGCGACAGCCTGGGTGAGTTTGAGACCTATATGGGCCATGAGATCGCAATGCAGATCAAAAAGGCCGCTGAGCGCAATGAGAAGATCGCCTTTATCCTGCCTGTCGGCCCCATGGGAATGTACAAGTGGGTGGTGTACTTCCTGAAGGAGTGGAATGTGTCCTGCGGTCACGTTTACACCTTCAATATGGACGAGTGGGCAGACGCAGAGGGCAACAACCTGCCCTCCACCAATCCCGGCTCCTTCCAGTATGCTATGGAGCAGGCGCTGTTCAATCCCCTGGGTGCCCTGACCGTTCCGGAAAATCAGCGCAACTTCGCTACCAAAGAAAATCTGCCGACATACCCTGAAAAGATCGCGGCGCTGAAGGCCGAGGGCGCAAAGCTGGTGCTGGTGTACGGCATCGGCAGAATGTGCCATATCGCGTTCTGGGAGCCTACCTTTGCCGCTGACTATGAAACTGCGGAGCAGTGGGCGAAAGCACCCTACCGCATCGGTGCCAAGATCCATCCCTTGACGGTGGAGCAGAATGCCCTGACCAGCTTCAAGTCCCGTACCACTTTGGTGCCTTGCCGTGCCAATACCATTGGCCCCGGCCTGTTCCTGCAGGCGGACTATGCCATCGGCGGCGCTGACGGCGTGCTGGGCAGAGGGATGCAGTGGCAGGGCCTTAGCCTGTGGATGACGCTGCGCCACGGCACAACACCCTGGATCACCTCCTCCTATATCCCCACCCTGGCAGGAAGACTCTTCTTCCTGAAGGAGCTGGCAGGTCCCCTGGAAGCTGAGTGCAACTGATGGGTGCGGCGGAAAGAACGGGCATTGCCGTAGCCGGCAGTGTGATCGTAGATAAAATTAACGAGATCAACGCCTATCCCCATGCCGGGGAGCTGACGCAGATCCGAAGCATCCAAAACGCCGTCGGCGGCTGTGTTCCCAATGTGGCGCTGGATCTGAAAAAGATCGATCCGGCACTGGCTGTCAGCGCCATCGGCAAGATCGGTGATGACCCGGAAGGGGCATTTGTAACGGATATTCTCAAAGCCGGTGGTGTATCCACCGCCGGCCTTGCAATCATGCCGGGAGAAAAAACCACCTTTACCGAGGTCATGAGTGTTCCCGGCGGTCAGCGGACTTTCTTTGTCTATCCCGGTGCCGGTGCGGATTTCGGTATTGCGGATATGGATTTTAACGCCATTGATGCCAAAATCCTTCATTTGGGCTACTTTTTGCTGCTGCAACGGGTGGACGACGGTGACGGACTGAAGATCCTGCAAAAGGCAAAGGCGGAAGGTATACAGACCTCCATCGACCTGGTCAGTGAGAATTCTGACCGGTACAGCCTGGTGCTGCCCTGCCTGCCCTATACGGATTATCTCATCGTCAACGAGCTGGAAGCCGGAAAGCTGGCAGGCATGGAGCCTACAGAAGATAATCTGCAGAGCATTTGCCGCAAACTGATGGACCTGGGTGTGAAGAAAAAAGTGATCATCCATATGCCGGAGCAGTCTGTCTGCCTCAGTGAGGAAGGGTATTCCTGCTTAGGCTCATACATTCTGCCGGAGGGCTATATCCAGGGTACAACGGGAGCCGGAGATGCTTTCTGCGCCGGTGCTCTGATCGGTATTTACAACGGCTGGAAGGATATGCAGATCATGGCCTTCGCGTCTGCCTGCGCGGTTATGGCGCTGAGCAGCCCCGATGCCACCAGCGGTATGAAGACCGGTGAGCAGATCAAAGAATACTGCAAGAAGCTTGCAAGACGAGAGGTAACAAAATGAAAGCTGTTATGTATGGCGGCGGCAACATCGGCAGAGGCTTTATCGGGCAGCTCTTCAGCCAGTCCGGCTATGAGGTGACCTTCGTGGATGTGGTGGACACGGTGGTGGACACCCTGAACCGGGATCATCGGTATCCTGTGCGGATCTTATCCAATGAAGAACACAGGGATGTGGAGGTGGCCAATGTCTGTGCCGTGAACGGCAACGATACCGACGCGGTGGCGCAGGCCATTGCCAACGCCGATATTATGGCAACGGCTGTGGGCGCAAGAATATTAAAATTCATCGTGCCCAATATCGTTGCCGGACTTCGCAAACGCTGGACGATGGATAAACCGCCCCTGAATATCATCATCTGTGAAAATCTGATGGATGCCAACAAAGTGCTGGAGCAGATGCTCAAGGAACTGCTCACCCAGGAGGAACAGGCCATTTTCGATGAAAAGGTCGGCCTGGTGGAGGCCTCTGTGGGCAGAATGGTCCCGGTCCAGACCGAGGAAATGAAGGACGGCGATCCTATGCGTGTCTGCGTGGAGGGCTATGGCTTCCTGCCGGTGGATCAGGCTGCATTCAAAGGGGAGATCCCTCACATTTCCGGTATGGTACCCTTTGAACCCTTTGATTTCTACATCAAGCGCAAGCTCTATATCCACAATATGGGTCACGCCACCTGTGCCTATTTAGGCGGTCTGCTGGAGCTGGAGTATATTTATCAGTCCATTGATGTGGCGGAGGTTCGTGTGATCGTGCAAAACGCCATGCTGGAAAGCGCAATGGCACTGTCACAAGCCTACGGCGTGGAGCTTGGCGGCATCATTTGCCATATCGAGGATCTTCTGTACCGGTTCACCAACCGGGCGCTGAAGGACACCTGCGCCCGGGTAGGCGGCGATCCGGCCCGGAAGCTGTCCCCGGCTGACAGACTGATCGGCGCGGCTTCCCTGGCGGAGAAGACCGGCGTGGTGCCTGCCTATATTGCGGTGGGCGCGGCAGCCGGACTGCGCCGTCTTGTGGCGGAGCAGGATATGCGGCAGAGTATGGATGCCGGCAAGAAGCTGCTTCTGCAAACCTCCGGCCTGGAGGAAACGGACCCCCTGAGCGTGCTGATCTTGAAATTCTATCAGATGCTTATGGATGGCTGCGGCATTGGGCAGCTTTGTAAAGCCGCGGAAGCCGAAAAGGCCTCCCGGAGAAAAAATGTGATTTAAGGTCCCCCCTAAAGCAGACCATGGAAACATCCAAAGTCTGCTTTAGGGGGGGTTTTTATGTCAAGAATAAAGCATAGTGCTGAAAGGACGGCAGCGTTGCCGCAAAAAGGGGGGCTTACTGGTAGGCTTTGAAAAGCTGTAAAACCATACTTGTGATGCGGAAAGAAAAGGTGTTTTCCTATGAAGGTACTGATCACAACGGACCTGTACACGACCAATACCAACGGTGTCGTAACATCGGTCCGCAATTTGATGGAAGAGCTGGAAAAGAAGGGCCATGAAATTCGGGTGCTGACAGCTTCGGAAAGGCTGAAAAGCCGCCGGGAGGATACCATCTACTACATGAAGTCCCTGCCCTTGGGGGCGATCTATCCGGATGTGCGGATGCCGGTTTCCAATCATCACCACCGTTTCATTATGGAGCTCATTGACTGGAAGCCGCAGCCAACGGACTGCCCCTGCTTTGCAGAAAGGATCCCTGTCTGGACGGCGTGCTGATAGAGGGGCGCAACGGCTGGGAATATGAAGCGGAGGAAGAATTCTGCGATATCATGGATGCTATTTTGCGCAACCCGGCTCAGCGACAAGCCGCAGGAGACCAAAGCGCGCAGATCGCGTCATCCTTTGATAAAAGCAGCTTTGCGGAAAAAATCGAAGATGTATACGCGTCCGTTTTCCCGGCTGTGATGAAAAAAGTTCAATGATTATTCAATCTTTTATGCTATAATGGTTATGATGGGAGGTGGACCTGTGCGGATACTGCTGGTGGAAGACGAAAAAAGAATGGCGCAGGCGCTGTGTGAGATCCTGCGGCTTGAGAAATATGAAGTGGATCACTATGCAAACGGACTTGACGGATTAGCGGCCATCGAAAGCAATATTTATGATATTGTGGTTTTGGATGTGATGCTTCCGGGGATGAACGGGTATGAGATCACCAAACAGGTTCGCGGCAAGGGCATTACAACACCGATCCTTATGCTCACTGCCAGGGCGGAGCTGGACGATAAGGTCGTAGGCCTGGACAGCGGCGCGGACGATTACTTGACCAAGCCCTTTATGACCAGGGAGCTTCTGGCACGGCTTCGCGCGTTGGGCAGGCGGACACTTGGTACGACCGATGGCGTGCTTTCCTTTGGTGATATTGCTCTGGACACAGCTACACTTACCTTGTCCTGTACAAAAAATGGGCAAAGTGTGCGGCTTAGCGAAAAGGAGTATCATATTCTGGAGTATTTCATAGCCAACGGCGGGCAGGTCCTTACCCGGGAACAGCTTGCAGCAAAGGTTTGGGGCTTTGACTGTGACGCGGAATACAACAATGTGGAAGTCTATATGTCCTTTACCCGTAAAAAGCTCGCCTTTGTGGAAGCCAGAACAGAAATCAAGGCCGTGCGGGGCGTGGGATATGAATTGAGGTACGACGATGTTTAAAAAGTCAAGAAAAAAGATCGTTGCCGCTATTATGTCCATCCTGATACTGTTGTGGGCAGGCACATTGGGTGTCATTTACGCATCGAGCTATTTTGAAATGAAAAAGCAGAACGAACAAATGCTGCGCTCATACGCTCAGATGTATACACTTCCGCAATCCTTTGAGCAAATGATGCCGCCAGACAGACCGAGACCCGATGGCAATCCCGGCTTTAAGCCCGGCTTTGACCCGGAATCACCCAAGTTCCAGTTGTCCACCTTTTACTCGGTAGCTGTTTCCTATAAAGGGGAGATTCTTGAAATCAAGAACGATTCACCTACGGTGTATGCCAGTGATGACTTGGCGCAAATGGCAAAGGATATTATAAAAGACGGCAAAAGTACAGGAACAAAAGATAATCTAACCTTCCTGAAAACGGATAAGAACGGTTATGTTTTGGTTGCCTTTATGGATAATACCGTTGTTAACGAAAACGCCAGAAGCTTATTCCGGTATACCCTGATCTTCGGCGGTGTTGCATTGGTTTTGTTCTTCTTTCTGTCGGTATTTCTTGCCAGGAAGATCGTTGCGCCTCTGGAGGAAAGCTATCAGAAGCAAAGGCAGTTTATTTCCGATGCGGGACATGAACTGAAAACGCCGGTATCGGTGGTCAATGCCAATGCGGAATTGCTCTCCCGCGAGCTTGGCGACAACCAATGGCTCCAGAATATTCAGTATGAAAATGAGCGAATGGGCTTGCTGGTGGGTCAACTCCTTGACCTTGCCCGGACAGAGAATGTAACACCGCAAATGGGGTACATTGATTTTAGCCGGCTGGTTGCCGGTGAAATGCTGCCCTTTGAAAGTGTTGCCTTTGAAAAAGGGCTTGTACTGAACAGTAATATCACGAATGGAATTGCTGTGGAGGGTAACAGCACCCAGTTAAAGCAGCTTGTCTCCATTCTGCTGGATAACGCGATCCGTCACAGCAAGCCTGACGGCGAGGTGCGCCTGACCTTGACTAAGGATCACGGCATTGCAGAAATTTCCGTTATCAACAAAGGTGACGAGATCCCCGCAGAACACCGGGAGCGGATCTTTGAGCGGTTTTACCGTATGGATACTGCCCGGAACGGCGAGGATCAGCATTACGGCCTGGGCCTTGCCATTGCCAAGGCCATCGTGGATGCCCATCACGGCCACATCGGGGTGCATTGCTATGACGGCCTTGTGGAATTCCGCGTCTGCCTTCCCACGGCACGGGAAAAGTAAAGAATTTGTAACTTCAATCCTATTTCAAGCTTCCTCCTGTACAATGTGTCCATCACAGTACAGGAGGCTTCTTTATGGCAGTGCAAACCGTATTCAGGCGATACGAACTAAAGTATCTGCTGACAATGGCGCAAAAAGAAACCGTGCTCAAGGCAATGCAGCCTTATATGACGCTTGACAAATACGGCAGAACCACCATACGCAATCTCTATTATGATACGGACACCTATCTGCTGATCCGCCGTTCCATTGAAAAGCCTGCCTATAAAGAGAAACTCCGGATACGGAGCTATAGCCGGGTAGATGGTGACAGCACGGCTTTTGTGGAGTTGAAGAAAAAGTATAAATCGGTTGTCTATAAAAGAAGAATTTCCTTGCCTTATGCAGAAGCAACTGCATGGCTGTCAAGGGAAAAACATCCGGACAAGCACACACAGATCGCAAATGAAATTGATTATTTTATGGAACTGTACGGCACGCTGCATCCTACTGTTTTCCTTTCCTATGAGCGAGAAGCTTACTATGCAAATGATGGCAGCGATTTTCGCGTGACCTTTGACGATAACATTCTGTGCAGACAGGAAGACCTGTCTTTAGAGTCTGAGGTGTACGGAACACCCATATTGCCGGAAGGGAAGGTACTGATGGAGATCAAATGCTCCGGCGGTATTCCCTTATGGATGACCCATGTACTGTCAGAAGAGAAAATCTACAAAACATCCTTTTCCAAATACGGAACAGCCTATACAATGATGATCTTTCCCCAAACCCACCCGACGAATTCTTATCATATGCTGGAGGTATCCACCAATGCTTGAAAACTTATTCAGAGGACTTTTTGATACGGATTTGGCAGCGGTCATTTCTGTGACCGATTTCCTGCTCTGCCTGGGCTGCTCCCTTGCGCTGGGGCTTGTGATGGCTTTTGCCTATATGTACCGCACCCGTTATACCAAAAGCTTTGTGGTAACGCTGGCGCTGCTGCCTGCGGTGGTCTGCGTGGTGATCATGCTGGTCAACGGTAATGTAGGAACCGGTGTGGCGGTGGCAGGCGCGTTCAGCCTTGTCCGTTTCCGCAGTGTTCCCGGCACGGCCAAGGAGATATGCACACTGTTTTTGGCAATGGGCGCAGGCCTGATTGCCGGAATGGGGTATCTCGGATTTGCCGTACTGTTTACCCTTGTTATGTGCGTGATGTTTGTTCTGTATAACCGTCTTGACTTTGGAAGCAAGAAAAATTCTGAGACTTTTAAGACCTTCTCCATTGTGATACCGGAAGATCTTGACTACTCCGGAATTTTTGACGATATTTTTGCAGAATACACCCTTTCCCACGACCTTGTGCGCGTAAAAAGCACCAACATGGGCAGTATGTTCAAACTGACATATAACGTAATGCTCCGTGATGTGACCCGTGAAAAAGAGATGATCGACAAGCTCCGCTGCAGAAACGGTAATCTTGAAATTACCGTTTCCAAGCAGGAGACTGTCGGCACGGAGCTGTAAGAGGTGTTATCTATGAAGAAATGCTTATCGGTCGTTCTTGTCCTTTTGCTTGTACTTGGGCTGCTTGCGGGATGCGGAGCCAATAACACAGGTGAAGATAACAGTAAAAATGATGACAGTAACTCCAATAACAGCAGCACGGCAACATCCGGAGATGATGCGAATACAAATACAGACCCTGTAGATGTGGATTTTTCGAAAACCGATGGGGATATGTTTACTGACCGCGATTCAAGGACTGAGTACGACGCAAGCAAGGCTATTACCATCGAATTGAACGGAACGACCGCCACGGCAAGCTCCAACAGTGTGAAGGTCAGTGGTTCCACCGTAACCATTACGGAGGAAGCAACCTATGTCATATCCGGAACGCTTTCTGACGGTATGATTGTGGTGAACGCACCGGAAACGGCCAAGCTGCAGCTTGTTTTTAACGGAATCAATATCACGAAATCCACCTCTGCAGCGCTATATATCATGGAGGCAGACAAGGTGTTCGTTACTTTGGCGGACGGAACGCAGAACACGCTTGCCAACGGCGGTACCTTTACCGCTATTGACGATAACAACATTGACGGAGCGGTATATTCCAAGCAGGACTTGACCTTCAACGGCACCGGTTCATTGTCGGTGAGCTCTCCTGCAGGACATGGCATTGTTTGTAAAGATGACCTTGTATTTACGGGCGGCACCTATACGGTGAACGCCGCTTCTCACGGTCTGGATGCCAATGACAGCGTAAGAATTGCTGATGCGAATATCACGATAGATGCTGGCAAGGATGCCATTCACTGCGAAAACAGTGAGGATGCAGCAAAGGGCTTTATCTATATTTCCAGCGGTATGATTAAAGCGGAAGCGGAAGGGGACGGCATAGCAGCAAGCGCCTATATGCAGATTGCCGATGGCACCATCGATCTGCTTGTGGGCGGCGGCAGTGAAAACGGAAGCAAAGCCCACTCCGATAACTTTGGAGGATTTATGGGCGGTGGTCCCGGTGGAATGGGCGGCAGACCCGGCCAGCCTGGTTCCAACAAGTCTCAGGACACCACGACGGAAGAAGCCAGCACAAGCATGAAGGGCCTAAAAGCGGCAAACAGCATGCTGATTGGCGGTGGCAATATCACCATCAATTCCGCTGACGATGCAATTCACTCGGATGTTTCGCTCACCATCAACGGTGGTATATTTACCATTGCATCCGGTGATGATGCCATCCATGCAGAGGATACCTTGACCGTTACTGCAGGCAAGATCGACATTTCCGAAAGCTATGAGGGGCTGGAAGCCTTGCACATCGATGTGCAGGGCGGCAACATCAAACTGGTAGCCAGCGATGACGGCCTGAATGCCGCAGGCGGTACAGACCAAAGCGGCACAACGGGTGGCCGTGACGGAATGTTTGGCGGAGGTCCCGGCGGAATGGGTGGCGGCAGACCCGGCGGCTTTGGCGGAATGTCCTCCGGAAACGGCTCTATCGTGATTTCCGGCGGCAGCCTCTATATCAACTCCTCCGGTGACGGTTTGGATGCCAACGGAACGCTGGAGATCAGCGGCGGCTATACCGTGGTCGTTGGCCCGACCCAGGGAGATACCGCAACACTGGACTATGATACAAGCGGCGTGATCACAGGCGGCACTTTCATTGGCACTGGCGCTTCCGGTATGGCACAGACCTTCAGCGATTCTGAGCAAGGTGTTGTTGCTGTCAGTGTTGGCAATCAGACAGCCGGAACGCAGATCCTTCTGAAGGATAAAAACGGAAATACTGTCCTGGAGCATACCCCGGAGCTGAGCTTTGCGGTGGTGATCCTGTCAAGCCCGGAACTGGTAAAGGGAGAAACCTATACCATTACAGTAGGCACCCAATCCGCAGACTTTGAAGCAAGCTGATTATGAAATACTTTGCTGACGCAAAAATGTGAAATAAAATTCGCCTATAAAACTCGCGAAGCGAATATCACTTGCCGCAAGACAAATATCACTGCGAAGCAATATCACTCGCCAAAGGCGAATATAACTGAAAAAGCGACTTGTTGAAACAAGTCGCTTTTTCTGGCACGCCAGAAGGGATTCGAACCCCCGACCCCCTCCTTAGGAGGGAGGTGCTCTATCCAGCTGAGCTACTGGCGCATACAGGTGCATTGTACAGAAAAAAACAGGGGCTGTCAACAAAAATATCGCACACAGCAACTTTACTTTTACAGGGACGGGAAACCGTTTCCTGCATCTGTACGCTTATAGACGGCGGGAGCAAGCCCCCGCCCTTCCGGATATCCTTTGGCAATTGATATGGGGAAGGTTTTACTTTGAGATTGCCACGCCAGTGTGAGCACTGGCTCGCAATGACAGGGTTTTTTGACAGGCTGACTAACACACAGGGGCAAGGCCCCGGTGTGTTAAAATTCGTTCAGGATGGTGTCGGCGGCGCGGAGCCAGGCGTAACGGGCGGTTTTTACATCCTCCCGGTCAGGAAAACGGGGGGCAATGCGGAATTTTACATCCCCGGTGCCGTCGAAGCCAAAGCCGCCGCCGGTGATATAGTCGGCGTGATAAATGCTCTTTCCGTGGCCCTCCCGGTCGAATTTGGCAAAATTGGAGGTGAAGCCGCACAGGGCCTTATTCCAATATGCCTTGTCACCGGTGAGCTTATAGTACCAGTAATCCGCCTCGCTGCGCCAGACGGTCCAGCCGTGGCCGCAGCACAGGGCAGGGCCGTCAGCGTCGCCCTCCCAACGGGTCTCCCACCAGCGCAGGGAGGACCGGTACATGTTGGCGTCCGGTGTTTCGATCATCCAGCTTTCGTGGAAGTCCAAAAAGGCCTTGGCCTGTTGGAGATATTCCGGCTTTTTCTCGATTTTTGCGCAGTAGTACAGCAGACTCAGGGCAGAGCAGGAGATGGAGCCGTCCTCCATTTGCTCCTCGGCCTCGTCTGTATCACCGCCCTCGGTGGGGAAGCAAAAGCCCCGGCGGTAAATGTGGTCAGCCAGCTTCCCGGCGGCGGTTTTGTATTTTTCGCAGAGCACCGGGTCCCGGTCCTCCATGAAAAGGGCCATATCCACAAAGGGGATGATCAGGCAGCACACGGTGGAATAGTCCTCGGCCTTGCCGCCGTGACCGGTTTCCAGGCGGCCGTCCTCTTTTTGGTAGTGGTCGATGATGGTGTTCATAGCACCTACGGCATAGTCCAAAAACCGCTGCTGGCCGTACAGCTTATAGGCGTCCAGCAGCATGGAAATGGCAAAATGCTGCTCCTGGATCCGCCGGGATTTGTAGATGTTATAGGCCGGCAGGTCTTCGTGGGGGTCCCGGAACAGGGTCAGCCGGGGGACGGCCTTTTCTTCGTCGGTGGTCAAAAAGACCTGGAAAAATTCAGAAAGCTTTCGGTCGTAGCGTTCCACACGGCCAAAGCGCAGCATATATTTCAGCATGGCTCCCACCCAGCACTGGCCCTCACAGGCGTTGCCAAGGCTGGGAAGACCCTCCCAGGCGGCAATCACATCGCAGGAGCGTTTGTAGGCGTCGAAAATGTCCCGGTAGCCGTATACGGAGCAGTCCAGGCCGGCTTTTCCCTGATAATAGGGAGTCAGCACCGCCTTCTCCCAGGCGTTTTCAAACCGGATGATCCCGTTCTCCGGGACAAACCGCTGTCCGTTCAGCTCCGCGTAGTCGCAAGGACCGAAGACGGTGACCTGGCCGGTGCCGTCGAAGGTGTAGCTTTGCTCGTAGTACAAAGAAGGTACCTGCAAAATTTGGGAGGTCTTTTCCATAGCCTGCTTCATGCTTTTTACCGGCACCAGCATTACGGAAAGCTTTTTGCGGTCACTGCCGGTGCCGTAGGCCCGGTCAAAATTGGCCAGCATCTGCAAATTCACAAAGTAATGGCCGCCCACATACCGGGAGTAGTCCATTTTCCAGCCGTCTGCCGGGGAGCGGAACAGCACCATCAGGTCCTGTCCGTTGACGTTTTTTAGGTAGCAGAATTTATGCTGCTCGTCGGCACTGCGGTAGGGGCTGTTGAACAGGTACTGATTTTCATAGCCGCCGCCCTGGAGCTTGCCCATAAAGTTAAAGGGCAAATTCAGGCCAAACTGGGAAAAACTGTCATATTCCGTGGACAGCTCCAGCAGGATGTTTTCCCCGGCTTCGGAGACCTGCAAGGTGGTTTTCAGGTCTTTGTTGGACAGGGTATAGCAGCCGTCCTCCCGGGCTGTGACCCGGAGCGTACCTTCACGGCTTTCAAAGGGGGTGCAGTCGTGGGGGCGTGGCTGGGTGGTGATATCGTCGGTTTTCAGGGTGTAGCTGATGGAAAGGTCCGCACCCCACAAAACAGGCCAGCCGCTTTTTAGGTCTACCAAAGAAAGCCGACCCTCTTGACAGCTTATTTGGATCATCAGGCATACTCCTTTCGGATTACAGTTTATAGCGCCAAAACAGGATTTTCGTAGGGACACCCCTCCTGGGGTGTCCGCAAGGATAAAAGCGTATAAAGAGAACAAAATCGGCACATCGAGTCCCGATTTTGTTTCGGACACCCCGGGAGGGGTGTCCCTACGAGACTATGTCACGATAAATCGGAATGATGTTAAATGAAGGTGTTTTCTGAAAATATGTTAATGAGATCGGCGAAGCCGATACACTTTTCACTTTTCACTGAAACGATACTTCCAGGGGCAGGACGCTCAGGGGAGGGACGGTGGTGGGGCAGGGGGTGCCCCGGAGGGACAGGTTGAAGGTCTGTTCATCAAAGCTGAAATTGTACAGGGCCAGCAGGTCCTTGTCTTCTCCCCGGTACCACATAGGTGCCACAAACACCGCATCGGTTACATCAAAGGGCAGGCTCCGGCCAAACATGGCCGTTACCGCGCTGTGGAACTGGTGGCGGCGGCCTTTGTGCAGCAGGTTGTTGCCGGTCATGGCGGTGCCGAAACACAGCACCTTGCCCCCTAAGTCATTTTCAAAGTACACCGTGCCGGCCCCCAGCTCCCGGAACTGTCCGTCTATCAGCCGGGTCAGCACCCGGGCACCGGGCAGAGGCGCTAAGTGGAAGGTCACCTCATTGGCGTGGATGTTGGCGGTATAGGCCGGGTAGCGGCGGTGGACGTAATTGCCGTTCATAGGATCGTCGGTGGTTTCTTCATAGCAGGCAATGTCCACCTGGCTGGCGGCTTTGACACCGATATATGGCCCAAAGCCACGCTTTACCGCCGCCTGCACAGCCAGCTCGTCCAAAATCACGCCGCCCTTGAGCAGCTCCATCAGCTCCGCATCGGTGTAGCATTGCAGGATCTCAGCCGGCAGGAAGTTCACCTGAGTGGTCCGGAAGCACACCGGCAGACCCAGCTTTTGCAGCCAGTAGTGGTAGTTATGGGCG
Organism: Oscillospiraceae bacterium; assembly: GCA_017435615.1. Lineage (GTDB taxonomy): Bacteria > Bacillota > Clostridia > Oscillospirales > Oscillospiraceae > Faecousia. The sequence continues at coordinate 20,876 of JAFSET010000082.1, forward strand.
CCGTGGGTGCCAAAGCGCAGGTCTTTCAGGCTTTCCACATAGTTGTCCGGCACCGGCAGGCCGATACCCCACTGGGTTTTGCCCTGAACCAGGGTGCTCAGGTGGTGATAATGGGCCTTGCGGTCCTTTAATAGCTGGGTATATTCCCGGTTGTCCTCCGGGGGTGAGCCGAAATGGTCAAAGACATTTAAGGACAGGTAGTCAAACCCAGCCAGGGCGTGAAGCTGCATTTGCAGGTCCAGCATCCGGCAGGACTTGGTGAACACATTCCGGGGGGAGTAGACCTCCACCTCGCTGACATAGTCGGCCCGGTCACCCAAAAGGCTGCGGTACTTTAGCGAGGCGGCGCAGCCGCTGAGCAGGGCATCGCCCAAAGTCTCGCTGTAGAAGCCGCCCGGGGGACGCAGGAAGGGGCGGTGGCTGTCTCCTGCCAGGGTTTGCAGGTACAGCAGCATATCCCGGCCCTGGAGCTGGTCAGCCTCCACGCCGGAGGCCATCTGTCCAAGCTGGATACGGGGATCGACCCGGTGGACCGCCTGCTCAATGGCCCGGACGAACCGGAGCTGGCCTTCAAAATTTACCTTGCGGTAGGCCTTCTTGATGGCAAGGCTCCGTTCGTCAAAGTGCCGGAAGGCGTACATCAGGTCCTCCTGAGTCAGCCCCTGACCCAATTCGGCGGCGGTGGCCTGCACATGAAGCCGGCAGAAACAGCCGTCCTGGCCGTTGCAGTGGTTCAAGGACCGCACATCGTCGTCCAGCATCATCCGGGTAAAGCCACATTCGGCGTAATAGCCCATAAGCTGGGCGGCGTAATCGGCAAAGCCCTCGTCCAGCAGGCAGCACTCGTTGCAGGACTCTTCGCCGTTCAGACCGATGAATTTGGTGTAGGGCAGGGCAAAGGTCTTGCAGGTGAAATGGCCGATCAGGGACTTGATGTAAAAGGTACATTCCAGCCCGGCGGCATTACACCGCTGCACCGCGATCTTTAACAGGTCCGCCATTTCCCGGTGGGCCTGCAGCGGCTGGGAGATGGCTGAAATGAAGATATTGTCCTCGCACATCATCACCTCGTCGATGTCCGAGGCCTTGCAGATGGTGATCAGCTGGTCTATGTATTGGTCAAAATTATGGCGCAGAATACACGCCCGGACTGCATATCGCATAATGACCTCCTGATTTGTTCCATGATAGGTTTTGATCGCCAAAGGATATTTGGGCGCTTGAAGAATCCGTATTTTTCAGGCTGGCACGGGTCCTTTGGGGCGTGCAGGTTATACCGTTTCCCTTTGAGATTGCCACGCCAGTGTGCGCACTGGCTCGCAATGACACGGGGGGAGAACGGATTGCCACGCCTCGTCGAAGCACAAGCCACAATATTTCATTTTCCGCTTACGGAAAATTTCATCTGTGCCTTGGCTTCTCCTCTCCCCACAAAGGCCGTTCGCCTTTGCGGGGACCCCTTTGTGGCTCGCAATGACACCGCTTTCGGTTTTTTGTTTTGCTGCAAAAGGAGAAAAAATGTTACGCATCAGCGTTTTTCCTGTTTAACGAAACGGTAAAAACCTACCGACTTGTCATTGCGAGCCAGTGCGCACACTGGCGTGGCAATCCGTTCTCTTGCAATGCGCAGC
>JAFSET010000083.1 GCA_017435615.1 Oscillospiraceae bacterium
ATTTATTATTTAAGGTTCCCAATATCCTTTGGTAATCTGAATGAATAAAGTTCCCCTTTGAGATTGCCACGCCGCCTTTTGGCGGCTCGCAATGACACCGCTTAAGGTTTTTGGCTTTTGCATAGCTACTGCAATGCTTAGGCATTGCGCCGCCCATAAGGCGGCAATTTAATACCAGTAACAGCTCAATAAACCGAAATATAAGCTTCTGCATACAAAATTCCCGGGATGGTCATACCATCCCGGGAAGCTTTTATTTCACCTTCAGTGTAACGGCAGCGCAAATGATCACATTTCCATACTGATCCGTGATCACACAGCGGTACTGAAAACCATTGCGTGTGGCGGTAACCGGCACCTTTAAGGCTGCAGTCGTATTACCCTCAGCTAAGGCTGTCTTCCAGGCTCCCTTGGGGGAAGTGCGGTACTGCCACTGGTACTTTAACCCTGTTCCCTGTGCCTTCACCGCAAAGCTGACCGTCCTGCCCTCGGCCGCCGTCCTGCTGACCGGCTGGGCCGTGATCTTCAGGGTCACCACATTCAGGGTCACCGTGTCCGAATAGATCACACTGCCGTACTGATCTGTGATCACACAGCGGTACTGGAAGCCGTTGCGTGAGGCAGTAACCGGCACCTGCAAGGTTGCGGTCCGATTGCCGGTGGCAGAAGCATTTTTCCAACCTTCTGTCGTGGAAGGACGGTACTGCCACTGATATTTTAGTCCTGTTCCCTGTGCCTTCACTGCAAACTTTGCCGTTTTTCCGGTCAGCAGATACTGATCGGCAGGCTGTGTCTGGATCCCCAGCACCGATAGCTTCACCACTGCCGAATACAGCACATTGCCATCCCGGTCGGTAAGTCTGCAGCGGTACTGATATCCACTGCGGCTCAGTGTGACAGGAATACTGACTGTAGCCCTTTTATTGCCGGTGGCAGACGCGTTTTTCCAATCTTCTGACAGGGACGGACGGTACTGCCACTGATAGGTAAGGCCATTGCCGCTGGCCTTGACGGAAAACCTGGCGGTATTTCCGGCAACCGCATGGCGATCTGCAGGCTCGGCGGTGACCTTCACGGGAGACTTGCCGGTATACACCATGATCCAGTGGGTCAGTCTTTCGTTCAGCGCGTCAATATCGATGGCGTCCCATTGGGCCATCGTGCCTAAATAATCCAGTTTGGTGATGCCGCTGTCATCAAAGGCTGCGTACTCGATCCGCCGTACCGCATTGCAAACCGTCAGCTTTGTCAGACCGCTGCACCCGGAGAAAGCGGCAGCACCGATGACCTCCACCGTATGGGGAAGGATGTAGCTGCCGGAAAGTCCTCCCGGCGCGTTGATCAGCACCGTCTTGCTTTTATTAAACAAAACACCGCTGCTGTCACTGCTGTAGACTTTATTGTCTTTGTTGACAACGATCTTTTTCAGGCTCTGGCAATCCGCAAAGGCATCGCTTGCGATCTTGGTCACACCGGCCGGAATGGTCAGCTTTGCCATGGTACAGCCCTTAAATGCCTCTGCTTCGATGGTTTTCAAAGCGTCCGGAAGGCGCACAGATGTCAGCTTGGTACAGGAGCTGAAAGCGGAATTGCCAATGGTCTTCACCGTTCCCGGCAGGCTGTAGCTGCCCTCCAGCGCACCGGGGGCGGCAATCAGCTTTGTCTTCTTCTTGTTGAACAGAACGCCCTGAGCGTCAGCACTGTACGCGGTGTTTTTGGCAGCAACCGTGACGGTGGTCAGCTTGGTGCATCCCTGAAAAGGATGTCCCTGGATTTCGGTGACACTGGCGGATATGGACACCTTTGTCAAATTATAGCACAGGGCAAAGGCGTGTTCTTCGATGGTCTTTACCGAATTGGGCAGTTTGATCTGGGTAATATGGATCCGCTGCATAAAGGCCCAGGCACCGATGGTGGTCACAGGATAGCCCTCAATGGTCTTGGGGATCACCACCTCACCGGAAACAGAATTGTCACAGCCGGTGATGGTCACCTCGCCGTCCTCAACGCTATAGTGCAGACCCTGAGTGGTTGCCGCACGTGCCTCATTGGGCAGCACCAGTGCGCACAGCACCAACACTGTGGCCAAGATCCATAAAACAACTCTTTTTTCTCTCATAAACAGCTCCTTACAAAACCCAAATTTCTCTTTTTATACTATCACGACACCCCAAAGAATTCAAGTACCTTCTGTTTGCACCACCCACTGCCCTTTCTGCGGTAAATTCCAGTTTATCGAGCCGTTCGAATTCTGTGAAAACCTACCGATGTGTCATTGCGAGCCAGTGCGCACACTGGCGTGGCAATCTCAAAATGCAAGGGTGTATGTTGGATAACCCAAAGGACCCGTGCCAGCCAAAAAATATTTATTATTTAAGGTTCCCAATATCCTTTGGTAATCTGAATGAATTAAGTTCCCCTTTGAGATTGCCACGCCGCCTTTTGGCGGCTCGCAATGACAAAACGGTAGGTTTCTGCAAATCCCAAACAACCGGAAAATAAGAATTTGCGTAATAAAAAAGGGACTGCCGGCGTATTGCGGCAATCCCTTTTTTTGGATACGACACGGGTCTGTAAGCCGGGTTCTGTAGATGACAGTCATCTATCTAAAGCCGCAATTGCTCACGGCTTTCAGCCGCCTCCTCGGAGTGGTCGGGCCAACCTTGTACTCCTCCACGGCGTTGCTCCGGATAGAGTTTACATCGTAAAACCTATGTCCCCATAGGCCGGGTGCGCTCTTACCGCACCTTTTCACCCTTACCCCGTATAACGGGGCGGTATATCTCTGTTGCACTTGTCCTGGGGTCACCCCCGGCGGGCGTTACCCGTTATCCTTGCCCTGTGGAGCCCGGACTTTCCTCACCCGAACCCCGTTGGGGGTTCGGCCGCGACTGTCCGACCCGGTCGCCACCATATTGTAACGCAGGAAAAGCAACTTGTCAAACATCTTGCAAATTTTCTCTGAAAAGGATATACTATGCATATAGAAGCTTATATGGCAGAGAGGAATAGCATTATGACATACGATGAATATTTTAAATCCCTCCGTGGGAAAAAGATCCTGGTCATGGGTCTGGGTGTGAGCAACCGGCCGCTGGTACGGATGCTGCTGGCCTACGGCTGTGATGTGACCGGCTGTGACAGAACCCCCAGAAACCAGTTTGACAGCGAGCTGCAGGAGCTGGAGCTGTTTGGCTGCAAAATGAAGGTAGGAGAAACCTATCTGCAGGATCTTTCCGCAGAGCTGGTATTCCGCACGCCCGGTATGCACCCGGATATGCCGGCACTGAAGGCTCTGCGTGAAAGCGGCGCACAGGTCACCAGTGAGATGGAGCTGTTTTTTGAGCTGTGTCCCTGCACCATCATCGCCGTTACCGGCTCTGACGGCAAAACCACAACCACGACCCTGATTTCCGAGATGCTGAAGGCTGAGGGAAAAACCGTTTGGCTGGGCGGCAATATCGGCACGCCTCTGCTCCCTATGATCGATCAGATCCGGGAAACCGATTACGCCGTGGTGGAATTAAGCTCCTTCCAGCTTATGGATATGCAGCGCAGTCCCCACATTGCGGTGGTCACCAACTTGGCGCCGAACCACCTGGATGTCCACAAGGATATGGAGGAGTATATCCAGGCCAAGGTCAACCTGTTCCGTTATCAGGGCAGTGAGGATATTCTCATCGTCAATGCCGACAACGCCATCACCGCTGCCTTCCAAGGCAACGGCAGCACCCGGTATTTTTCCTACTCTGCCCAAAACAAGACCGGTACATACTTGCAGGACGATATGATCTGCAGGGCCGGTGTGCCGGTTTTGGACAAGAAGGATATTATTCTTCCCGGCGAACACAATGTAGAAAACTATATGACCGCCATAATGGCCGTCCAGGACCTTGTATCCGACGAAACGGTACGCCAGGTAGCCAAAACCTTCGGCGGCGTGGAGCACCGGATCGAATTCGTCCGGGAGGTACAGGGCGTGCGTTACTACAACGATTCCATTGCCTCCTCCCCCACCCGGACCATTGCCGGCCTGAAGAGCTTTCCCCAGAAGGTGCTTTTAATTGCCGGCGGCTACGACAAAAAGATCCCCTACGATGTACTGGGACCCCACATTTGTGAACATACCAAGGCTGTATTTCTTTGCGGTGCCACCGCGCCCAAGATCCGTCAGGCTGTGGAAAACGCGCCGCAGTACCGTCCCGGCTGTCCTGAGCTGATCGACTGCGGTGATTTTGAAAACGCGGTCCGTCAGGCTGCCGCACAGGCTCAGCCCGGTGATGTGGTGCTGATGAGCCCGGCCAGTGCCTCCTTTGACCAGTTTAAAAACTTTGAGGTCCGGGGACGGTTCTTTAAAAAGCTTGTAAAGGAGCTGTAAGTATGGATATCAGCAAGGCTACCGGCGCAATGCGCAAGCTGCTGAAGGTCAAATACTGCGGTGCGGTGATCGTTGCCGCAGGCAGTGCCTCCCGGATGGGCGGCATTGACAAGGTCATGGCCCCCCTGAAGGGTGAGCCTATGATCCTGCACACGGTCCGTGCCCTTCAGAATACCGACGCCATTCAGGAAATCGTGGTGGTCACCCGTCCGGACCTGCTGCAGGCCATTGCCGGTCTGTGCAAGCATATGGACAAGGTCACCGCCGTTGTTGCAGGCGGCAAGGACCGCCCGGAATCGGTGATGCTGGGGCTGAACGCCCTGTCGGATAAGGTCAAGCTTGCTGCCATTCAGGATGGCGCAAGGCCTTTGATCACCCCCCAGGTCATTGACCGCACAGTCCGTGCCGCCAACAGCTACGGTGCGGCTGCCCCTGCCATTGCGGTGAAGGATACCATCAAGGTTACCCAGGGAGGCGTGATCCTTTCGACACCGGACCGCAGCACCCTGCAAGCCATCCAGACGCCCCAGATCTTTGATTTTGATCTGCTCCGTGGGGCCTTGAAAAAGGCCCGTCAGGACGGTGCCGTCATTACCGACGACTGCTCTGCCGTGGAGCGTATGGGCTTTACGGTGAAGGTGGTGGAGGGTGACGAGCGAAACCTTAAGATCACCACCCCCATTGACCTGAAAATCGCGGAACTGCTGCTGGAGGAACAGCCATGAGAATTGGACACGGATATGATGTACACAAGTTAGTGGAATGTCGGGACCTGATTTTAGGCGGCGTGAACATTCCCTTCGAAAAGGGCCTTTTAGGCCACTCCGACGCGGATGTGCTGCTTCACGCGGTGACCGATGCCCTGTTGGGCGCTGCCGCCATGGGTGATATCGGAAAGCTGTTTCCGGACACCGATATGCAGTACAAAGGAGCTGATTCCCTGGTGCTGCTGCAAACAGCCTGGGAGCAGATCCAGGCAAAGGGCTACCGGGTGGGCAACATCGATGTGACCATGATTGCTCAGCGGCCCAAGCTGAAGGACTATATCCCCCAAATGGTCCAAAACATTGCCCAGGCTGTAGGGTGCGATCCCGGCCGGGTCAATGTGAAAGCCACCACCGAGGAGCATTTGGGCTTCACCGGTGACGGCTCCGGCATGGCCTGCCACGCCGTATGCCTGCTGGAAGAATACCAGCATCCGTAAAACAACAGAATAAGCAAACCTTCCCACAGTCTTTGCCCGGCAAAAACTGTGGGAAGGTTTTATTCAAAGAGCATTATTCAGAGAACAGATAATTTACCAGCTTTGTTGCCAAAATGATGATGCCGATAATGGCGAAGATCACCAGCATACCAACACCCATATGCTTTAAGTTTTCCACAAAGGCCATGGGATTAAACTCCAAATTGACGGCTGCATTGGTCAATAAACACATATCCTTAACCTCCCATCAGCTTGGCGGCAATATTGAGGATAATGCCGCCGGCAATGACCGACGCGATCTGTCCGGAAACGTTCACGCCGATGGAGTGCATCAGCAGGAAGTTCTGAGGATCCTCCTCCTGGGCCATCTTGTGAACGATACGGCCGGACATGGGGAAGGCGGAGATGCCTGCGGCACCGATCATCGGATTGACTTTATTTTTCATAAACAGATTTAACAGCTTGGCAAACAGCACACCGCCGGCGGTGTCCACAATGAAGGCCACCAGGCCCAGTCCCATGATCAGCAGGGTATCCAGTTGCAGGAACTTGTCAGCGGTCATATTGAAGGCCACCGAGATACCCAGGAAAATGGTGATCAGGTTTGCCAGGACATTTTGTGCCGTGGCAGAAAGGCTTTCCAGCACGCCGCACTCCCGGATCAGGTTGCCGAACATCAAAAAGCCGATCAAGGCAGTGGCCTGGGGAATGATGGCGGAGGCCACAACGGTGATGATAATGGGGAACAGGATCCGGGTCAGCTTGCTGACGGACTTCTGCTCATAGGGCATACGGATCATACGCTCTTTCTTGGTGGTCAGCAGCTTGATGACCGGCGGCTGAATAACCGGCACCAGCGCCATATAGGAATAGGCTGCCACCGTAATGGCACCTACATACTGGGACCCCAGCTTGTTGGCAACGGCAATGGAGGTGGGGCCGTCAGCCGCGCCGATGATGGCAATGGAGAAATAGTCCCGGAAATCCGGAAAGAAGATACTGGCCAGGCACAGGGTAAAGAAAATACCGAACTGGGCAGCCGCGCCGAACAGCATCAGCTTGGGATTGGACAGCAGCGGGCCAAAGTCGATCATGGCGCCGATGCCGATAAACAGCAGCAGGGGGAACAATTCGTTGGCAATACCGGCGTTGTACAGCTCCTGGATCGGTCCAACCAACGCATCGGAGAAGGGAATATTCACCAAAATGGTGCCGAAGCCCATCGGCAGCAGCAGTGACGGCTCCATCTCCTTGGAAATTGCCAAATAAACCAGCAGACAGCCGATGCCGATCATGATCAGGTCGTACCGGTCAAAAGCCAATAAGTTTTGATACAAAATTTCCATATGTACCCTCCTTAGCTGATGAACACCATAGGCGTGCCGGTCTCCACGGCAGAGCCTTTGGATACCAGCACCTGGTTGACGGTACCGCCCTGGGGTGCCATGATCTCGTTTTCCATTTTCATGGCTTCCAAAATAACCAGGACATCCCCCTCCTTGACGGTCTGTCCGGCGGTCACATTCACCTTCAGGATCGTTCCGGGCATGGGGGACTCCACGCATTTTCCTTCACCCTGGACAGCCGGTGCTGCCACAGGTGCTTCGCTGACTGCCGGTTCTGCCACGGCAGCCGCAGGCGCAGGAGCATAAGCCTGGAATTGCTGCATGGGCATAGGCTCTGCCAGTTCCACCTCTACTTCATAGGTGCGTCCGTTTAATGTCAGTTGGTATTTCATCTTATTCTGCCTCCTTAATGGAAATAAAACGCAATTCGTTCAGGGGTTTTTGCATTTTGTCCGCAACGATCGCCATCAGCATGGCGGCGGTCTTGGGCGGCACATTGTGCAGCTTCACCTGACCGGCGGAGCCGGGTGCGACAGGCTTCCTGGGTTCTTCCGCAGGAACAGTTGGCACCACCGGTTCCTCTTTTTTGTTTTTGGACTTTGCCTGCTTCCGGATGGCCATCACCGCCACCGCAACGGCAAGCACCAGCACCATAGCCAGTGCCACATAGTCAGGCTGTGTGCTTTGGACTGCAGCGTTTAATATCAGCATCATTCATTCTCCTTTTATGTTTTATACACCAAACATGATCCACAGATAAAAATAGGCCGGAACAATGGCGGCAACGGTAAACGGTATGCCAATTTTGAAGAAATCTGTATTTTTCACAGTGTATCCCTCTTTGCGCAAAATACCGATGCCGGTAATGTTGGCCGATGCGCCGATGGGGGTGCAGTTGCCGCCCAGGGTAGCACCGGACAGCAAGCCAAAATAAAGCACCGTGGGGTCTACATTCAGTGCGGCAGCCAGACCTGCGATCACCGGGATCATGGTAGCCACATAGGGAATGTTGTCGATAAAGGCCGAGATCAGCACAGACGCCCACACGATCACCGTGTAGAGCACAAACAGGTTTCCGCCGCCTGCCTGGGCCAGCAGGTTTGCCGCCGCATCGATCACACCCTGCTCCGAAATACCGCCGATCATCAAAAACAAGCCTATCAGCAGACCGATGGTTTCAAAGTCGATCTCTTTCAGGGGGGACAAAATAGCGGAAATGTGCTTCTTTTTGGCAAAGCTGTAGATCAGTCCGATCACCAGCAGCACACAGCAGATCAGTCCGTTGGTAATATCCGGCTTATTGGGGATAAAGGAGGCGGCGATCAGCAGCACGATGGTCCCCAGCAGAAGCACAGAGGGCACATAATCGGAAACCTTCGTCCGCTGGCCGGTTTTGGGAATGGCTGCTTTTTCCTTCCGGAACAGCAGTGCCAAAATCATTGCCGACAGGACCGCGCCCAGCTCCACCGCAAAGAACATACCCGGTCTTCCCTGATACCAGAAGAAGTCCATAAAGCTCATATCCAGCGCAGAGCCCAGCATAATGGCAGTGGTGTCACCGACTAAGGTGGCGGCACCCTGTAAATTGGAGGACACCGCAATGGCAATGATAAAGGGCACCGGATTGGTCTTCAGCTTTTTGCAGATCTCCAGTGCCACCGGCGCGATCATCAGCACCGTTGCCACATTGTCCACAAAGGCGGAAATAATACCGGCAAACAGGGCCATGGCCACAGCAGCCCATTGGACATTGGGCATTTTCTCCATGATCAGGTCCGCCAGCAATTCCGGCATCTTGCTTTCGATAAACAGCGCAACAATGCCCATGGTGCCTGCGATCATCAGCAGAACATTCCAATCGATGGCCCCCAGGATCTTGTCCGGCGGCAGCATCCCGGTCAGGATAAAGATCAGTGCAGCCCCAAGGGCAATATAGGGTCTATATTTACTGAACACCAGCATCAAAACATAGGTAACGGCAAAAACAGCAATGGCAGCATACATCATAGGAAGTGATCGATCTCCTCTCATATCAGGAAGGGTTAGAAATCCTTCCTTCCCATTTTATGCGATTATATCACGCTTCCGGTTAAGAGGCGGTAAATAATAACGCAGCGCACCCTTTGCGGATGCGCTGCGTTTTTTGCTTATTCATTGAGCCGGTACCCCACGCCAAGCTCGTTGGCAATGTAGTTCTGCTTGCCCGGCTTGTCCCCTATCTTTCTTCGGATATTGGCCATATTGACCTGCAGCTTTTTGATGCTGCCCTCCTGGGCATAGCCGCCCCAAATGGCTTTGATAATGGCCGCATAGGTCATCATCTTGCCGCAGTTTTCCGACAGCAGGGCCACAATGTTGTACTCCGTTTGGGTCAGCCTGATCGGCTCTGATTGGATATATACCTGACGTGCGTCATAGTCGATGGTCAGCTCCTTCAGGGTAAACCGCCCCCCGGGCAGCCGTCCCTCTTCCGCGCTGAAGCGGTTGTTCCGCAGCGCGGCACGGACTCTGGCCAGCAATTCTCCGGAGCTGAAGGGTTTGATGACATAGTCATTGGCCCCCCGGTCCAAAGCCTCGATCTTATCCGCCTCACTTGTCCGGGCAGACAGCACAATAATGGGGGTCAGGGCGTTTTGGCGCACATGATCCAAAAGATGTATACCGTCCATATCCGGCAAGCCCAGATCCAAAATGATCAGATCCGGCAGATAGGAGGTGTACATCATTTTCGCTTCGGAGCAGGATTTGGCAAGGATGGCCTGATAACCGGCGGTTTCCAGCATCGTCGCTACCAAATTGCGGATATTATCCTCGTCCTCCACAAGAAGGATCTTATATTTATTCTGCTTCATTCGTGATTGCTTCCGTGTCCAGAGCGAACCGGAATATCGCACCTCCTGACTTTGCGTTTTCTGCCTTGATATTGCCCCCGTGGGCCTTAATGATGGTTGCGCATACCGACAGGCCGATGCCCGCGTTTTTCTTCTGACTGTCTGCCGGCTCATCCTCCCGGGCGTAATAGCCGGAAAACAGGGTATCCATATATTTGGGATCGATTCCGCAGCCATTATCCTGAATTTCGAAGATCGCCTGATCGCCCAGGGTAAACACACGCAGCGTCAGGCTTGTCATCCCCTCTGCGTGCTGAACCGCGTTTTCCAGGATGTTCACAATGACCTGCTCGATCAGGATCGCATCGATGGGAATGATCACCATCTCGTCAGGAATTTCGATTTGGACAGTTTGCTCCGCGTAACGTTTTTGAAACTTCACCACCACCGAATCGATCAGCTCCTCAAGGACGGTAGGCGTCTTGATAATTTTCACCTGTCCGCTGTCGATCCGGGTAATGGAAAGCAGATTTTCCACCATACGGATCAGCCACTGGGAGTCCTCTTTGATGCCGGTGATGATCTTCTCGGTCTGTTCCCGGGTCATGGCATCGCTGTTTTCCAGAAGGGTGGTGCTGGAGCCGTAAATGGTGGTAAGAGGCGTTCGCAGATCGTGGGAAACTGCCCGGAGCAAATTGGCTCGCATACGCTCCTTTTCACTTTCCGCTTTCATAGCCTCGTGCTGCTTCAGCTTGGTCGTCAGGGCACTTGTCAAGACCGCGATCGCGATCATAATAATGCCGGAGATAAAATTCACGGGAATGATAAAATTGATGGTAAAATAGGGAAATGTAAAGGCGTAATTCACCGCCACCGCACTGACAAACGCTGCCAAAACGCCAAAAAAGTACCCCTGTGTCAAAAGCGAAATGAGAAACACCGCAAAGACAAACACCGTTGTGATATGCTCCTGTACATCAAATATGTACTGAAACAGCAGACTGATCCCAAAGGCACATAGTAACGATACGGCCGTTATGGAAATATCCTTGATATACTTTTTAATTATGTTCATCTTCTTTTCACCCAAGCTTCATAATACACCTTTTGGAGTAAAGAAACAGCAAATAATCCCCCGCCCCGGACGCTTATTGAGCCGCCAATTTCAGCCGTGCCAAAAGGTCACCCTGGAGGTAAAAGGTGGTTTCGAAGTGAAGAAAGCTGTCGGTATTCCGGTCCCACAGGATCAAAAGCTTTGGAGAGAATTCCTCATCCCCTTCCCAAAATTGCAGCAGCACCGGGAAAAAGGGCGTCACAGGAAATTGACAGGTCAGGTCCGCACCGGCCATGGGTGCCTGCAGCACGCCGCCTAATTTTTCGCAGGCTGCCTTCAGCGCATCCAGCCGTCCGTCAAACAGCTTGGCGTATTTCTTCGTGAAGGTGTCCGTTTGGGTCACGCCGGTGATCACAAAGGTGCCCACCGCGCACCACTGATGAAATAAAACCGGCGCGTTTTCTCCCTTGGCGTAGCAAAGAAGATCATAGATCGTCATTACTGTACTATAATCCCGGCACTCCTGCCACCGGCCATGGAGCTGTTCCTCGATCCCGCCGTTTTCTCTATTGATCCGGCAGGGGGTATTCAAATAAGTCAGATACAGATACTGCTTGTCCGCCTCCAGGCTGAATTTTCGGATCATCTGCTCCTGGTCGTGCTCCAAAAAGATCCCCTTGGCAATATCCACCTGAAGATCATAATTCGATGTGGCGCTGTGCATCCTTTCATCCCCTTTGTCCTCACCAAATAAACGGAATGATCCGGTATTTTACCTTCTTTTGATACTGGGTATAGCCGGGAAGCTCCCGGGCCAGCAAGGCTTCTTCGTCCTTCAGCCGGATCGTGATGATCACCGGGTAGCACGCAAACACAAAAAGCGCATACCAGGACCCCAAGATAAGGGGAATCATCAAAAACAACAGGATCGTTGCCATGTACATAGGATGGCGGACGATGCCGTACAGGCCGGTGTCCACCACCTGTTGCCCTTCCTCCACCTTGACCGTGCGGCTTAGGTACGCGTTTTCACGCATCACTTCGGCGTACAGACCGTAAGCCGCCAAAAACAGCACGGAAGCGACAACTGTCACCGGCATGGGCATTGGGGACCAGGAAAAACGAAAGTCCAGGCCTGCCAACACAAAGCCGGCAACAAACATCACGCCGGAAAATGCCACCACGCCCTTTTGGGTCCCCTGCTTCTCCTTCACATCCAGCCGTTTTTCCAAAAGTGCCGGGGCTTTCGCCAGCATCACAAACCCGGCGATCAGCATCGGTCCAAACAGCAGTCCAATCAGGAGCCATCCGTTCCCATAGCACAGCGTACCTGCCGGCAGGAAAATCAAAACTCCCACCAAAATCAGGCCGCAGAAAAACTTTGTCAGTGCGTTTACCAGCAATTTCATCCCTTTGCTTCCTCCTCCAAGGCCTCTATGTAAAAGCTGACCGGCCGGAAACCGTCGTTGCAGCTGATCATTGCGGATTTGGGATTTTTCATCCATCCGTCATAGAAATTTCCACCGCCGTGGGCCAGGGTCATCACGAAGGAGGAAATGCTGTCCCACGCACTGTCGCAAAACCCCTCCGGCTTTTCCCATCCGTTGGCGATCCAAACCTGTCCCTCCCGCACATCACAGGCGTGCTGAATAGGATTTTCGTATTGCGCCATCAGATCGGGATAACAGGTCTTCCGAATGGCCGTAATTTTCACTTTTTTCATTGCAAATCACCTCACGCTGTCATTATAACACGCAAAAGAGCTGCTTGCAACGTATCGACGCATACAATTTACGCTTCAAATTCCGATTTGTCGAGCCGTTCGAATTTTGCGAAAACCTACCGATGTGTCATTGCGAACCAGTGCGCACACTGGCGTGGCAATCTCAAAGGGGAACTTTGTTCGTTTAGATTGCCAAAGGATATTTGAGAGCTTAAAGAATAAAGAATAAATATTTTTAGGCTGGCACGGGTCCTTGGGGTTTAGATTATATGCATCCTTGCATTTTGAGATTGCCACGCCGCCTTTCGGCGGCTCGCAATGACACGGCTGGGAGGTTGTTCGAA
>JAFSET010000084.1 GCA_017435615.1 Oscillospiraceae bacterium
GGTAACCTTGCCCCAGCTATTGTAGTAGAACTGGGCGGAGGCGTCACCGCCGGTCAGATATTCAAAGACGAATACGGTGTTCTTATCCGGATCGGTAATATCTCTTGCAAAGGCATCGAAGGTGATGGCCGTACCGGCAGGAAGCGTCTGGCCGAACTCCACCCGGAACACCGGCCACAGGCTGGCTGCACAGGTAAGCTGCAGAGCGTTCTTGCCGCCGTCTGTGGGAGCGGTCACACCGGCTTGCTCGTAGCCGACCACCTTCAAGGTGGCATCTCTCCAGGTGTTTTCGCCGCCAACAGGCTTGAAGTACAGCTCATTGCCTGCCTCCTCAAAGCCAATGCCCTCATAGAAATCACCCGTGGGCTTGGGCTGATTGGCAGGATCGATCGCCTTCAGATTATCAATGTAGACCTCCACCAGGGTGCTGTTGGATGTCAGATCCCAGCGGTCCATGGTGCAAACCAGGTCCAAATAGCTGCAATCGTTTTGCAGGGTAATGGTCAGCTTGTGCCAACTGTTGTATGTATACTGGGCAGTGGCCTCGCCGCCGCTCATATACTCATAAATGGTCACGGAAGCCGTGGCGCTGTTGGCAATATCCCGGGTATAGGCATCAAAGGTGATCTGGGTGCCGGCTGTCAGGGTTCTGCCAAAATTCAGGCGGAAGACCGGCCAGTAGCTCTCTTCCGTGGTCAGCCGCAGAGCGTATTCGCCGCCGTTTTCCGGCATCGTCAAATTCGCGTCGGCGTAGCGGACCCGGTCGAAAATGGCATAGCGGTAGGCTTCCGCCGGATCATCCGGGTTGGTGAAGAAGCCCACATTGCCCAAAATTTCGAAGTCAAGGCCCTCGAAAATATCACCTACGGGGGTGATAGGCGGCTCGCCGGGGATAGCCCTGATATTATCAATGTATACCTCAGCGGCAGCTTTTTCCGAGGTGATCTGTGCCCGGTCGTAGTTCCAGAACAGATCCACATACTCTGCGCCGGTGGTCAGCTTTATCGTCAATTCCTTCCACTGATCACACTTAAACTGCTCCGTGGCCTCACCGCCGGCAGAGAATTCGAAGATGCTCTGGTTGTATACGCTGGTACCCTCGGTAATTCTGGCATAGGCCATAAAGGTCAGCTCCGTACCTGCCGGCAGAACTTCACCGAAGTTGATGCGGAAGGTAGGCCAGAAATTGCTGTTATGGCTCAGCCGCAGGGCATATTCCTCACCGCTGTCCAGCTTGGGAATATCGGTATCGGCGTAGGGGATGCGCTCGATGGTGGCATCACGCCGCTCGTCCCCCTCGATCTTTTGGCCTACGAAGTAAGCCGCATTGCCGGGGATCTCAAAGCCCAGGCCGTCCCAGAAGCTGCCTTCCGGCTCCACAGGCGGCACAGGCTCCATAGCGATCATATTGTCGATGTAAACCTCACCGATGGCGCTGTCGGAGGTGACCTGCGCCCGGTCGTAGTTCCAGAACAGATCCACATAGCTGGCAGCCATCTTCAAAGTAAAGTCCAGTTTGATCCACTCATCACACAAAAACTGGATGGTGGCCTCACCGCCGCCGGTAAACTCAAAGATACTTTGGTTATAAACGCTCTCACCGTCGATCTGGGCATAGGCCATAAAGCTGATCACGGTGTTGGCAGGCAGCTCCTTGCCGAAATTGATCCGGAAGGTAGGCCAGAAATTGGTGTCGTGGCTGATGCGCAGGGCATACTCGCCGCCGTTTTCCAGGGCAGGAATGTCCTGCTGGGCATAGGCCAGCCGGTCAATGACAGCATCGTTGTCCTTGCCCTGACCGGTGAACAGCAGCTCCTGGCCGGGGGTCTCAAAATCCAGGCCCTCAAAGAAATCGATGGAAACAGTCTCAGGCTCCTGGCCCTCTTTGAAATAGGTACCGATCAGGTTATCGATATACAAGGTGGCAACCTGATCCTCCCTGCTTTGCTTATGGGTCAGAAAATCGATGACCAGGTACCGCACATTGGCAAAGTCATAAATGGGGAAGCCTGCCATGGCAGAAAGGTCGTAGGTACAGGTGGTCCAGCTTTCAGGCTCCAGTGTGTAGGTTTGCTTGACGGTGGCCACATAGTTGCCGTCATCCTTACCCACATTGACACCTGCCTGGATCAGCACCTGCTCCTTCGATGCGTTGTACACATCGAAGCTGACACTGGAAAACTCAGAAAAATCACAGGTAGCACAGGTGGTATTCAGAAAATCCAGCTTCAGGAAGGGGTGCAGCTTTGGCAGACTGTAGTCACCCTGGGGCTGGACCATCAGAGAGCCTGCGCCCTGGGTGATATAAGCCGGGTCTGTGTTAATGCCCATTTTGCCAAGGGTGTTGCCCATGGCGATCTTGGCACCGGTCACTTCCTCGTAGGAGTCAAAGCCCAGTAGCTGCATAAACTCAGGCTTTGCATCCGGCTGAGTCGGCTGATTTTGATCCTCCTGGGAAGGTCTGCAGCCGTTCAGGGAGGACAGGCACAGCACCAGTGCCAGCAGCACCAGCAGGGCATTTTTAAATGCTTTGTTCTTCATGCTCGTTCTCCTTGTATTATTCGGCCGCGATCATATTATCCAAATAGAAGTCGTAAACATTTGCGGTAACGCCGTCGGTGCTGTTTTCGAATTCAAACACGATCCGATCTGCCTGATCCATAGCCGCAAACGAAATGTCCTGAATGGAAATACTGAAGGTATTCTTGCCCGCATCCACGGAGTACTGTCCGGCGGAAGCAAAGCTGGTGCCGCTGTAGATCTTGATGTTGACCTTGAAGACCGTATCGGTGGGGTTAAACAGATCCATCTTCAGCAGCATGACCTCTGCCAGGCTGGAAATGCCGCTCAGTGCCTTGGTATCCAGGCTGACGCTGGGCACATAGGCCGCATCGGTCAGGGCATCACCGGTAACCTTGCCGTTGACCACAAAGTGGACACTGTTGCTGTCCCCTGCCACACCTGCGGACAGCTCCTTGGTGCTGTTTTCTGTCAGGGTGATCAGCTCCAGCACACCGGCATCCTCAAAGTCCTGCAGGATCTTGGTGGGACGGGAGATAAACCGGGTCACATTGTGCCGGGTCTTGTCAGCGGTCTCAATGACCAGGTTCAGGCTGTCGCTGGCAGTCAGATCCTGCACATATTCATATCGGCAGCCCTTGACAGGGGTCTGCTTTTCCTCGTTGATGTAAATGCTGCAGCCGTCTGCCACATAGTAGGAGACGCTTGCGGTCTCGCCTTCCACGCTGACGCTTGCCAGCGCAAAGCCGATGCCCTGTTCATTCCAAACCAGGGAGTCGATCAGGCCTTTGCGGACCTGGGTAAAGTTCAGGCCGTTTTCGCCGTCGGCATACAGCTTGGAGCCGTCATAGCTGACCATATTGACCATGCTGTCGATACTGCCCTGGGCGCTGAATTCCTCGCCGTAGGCAGCTTCCAGCTCCACATACTGCTCCTTCAGAGCCAGCAGCATTTCCAGCTCCTCCATACCGTCACGCAGGCTCATCAGCCGCAAGGAGGGCAGCGGACCGTACACGCCGTAAGCGGCACCGGGATAGGCCAGGAAGCCGTCACCGGCAGGCCAGGCGGTGTGGGTGCCCCGGAAGGGCGCTTCGTAAACATCGATAAACTGGTTGTAGTAAATAGAGTTTTCATCGGTATAGGCCGCGGCATCCCAGTAGAGGTTGCCCTCAATGCCGTACTTGGCCTGCACCCAGGAGTAGGTCCGGGCATCCAGCAGATTGCTGTCACCGATGTGATAGTTACCGTAAGGCGCGATGGGGCCGGTACAGCCGTACCACCAAATGTTCTCCACGCCGTATTCCGCGCACAGGGCGATCAGCTTTTCCGCTCTTTGCTCAGAATACACATCGAAGGTGGGGCAGATGGTATTGACCGCTTCCATAAACGTCTGGACTTCCGGTGTATTGGCACCTTCTATCAGGTAGTCACAGGAGGTATCCACCAAAGGCATAATATTGGGGATATTCCTGATGGCATCCTGCCAGTTGGGCATTTCCTTGAAGGCCTGATAGGCACCGGTGGTATCCGCCGTAATGGCGTCTACGCACTCCTGGAGCATACTGTCCACATTGCGGCACATGGCAATGGCGTAATTGCGCTTTTCCTCGTTGAGCAGATCCGGCTCATCCACCACATACAGCATGGCCTTTTCAAAGTAATTCTTTCCGTCCTCACCGGACAGCGCGGCAATGTCCAAAATCACGCTCTTGGTCTTGTTGCAAACGGTGGCACCGCCGGGAACTTCACCGGGCTCAGGGATAATGGTATAGGTGGTCAGGGTATCATAATAGTTGTCAAAGGCATCCTTCAGCTCGTCCTTGGTCATGCTCTCCACAGGCAAAGACTGCAAAGAAACACGGTAATCCAGGAAGAACTCGTAGTATGTTTGCATCATCTCCACGCTGGAATCCAGCTCACCGGCACCTACACGGTCATACCGCCAGGAGAACAGGGTCTGACCGGTGGTGGTTTCCGGCAGGATATAGTCACTGACGGTGACCTGCACCGGAATATCCATAGCGGCATTTCCCACCGTCAGCTTGAAGGTACCCTCATACACACCGGCAGGCGTTTCCGCCGGTACATAGACGGTGACCCACAGGGCGGCGTTTTGGCCGGCAGCAGCCGTCAGCTCGCCGTATGCCAGCGCGGCGTCGATGGGAATGAGCGCGTCCGGCATTTCGAAGCTGCCGTAGGCGGCCTCCGCCACCTTCACATATTTTTCCATATATACCGTGATATTGTCCTTGCTCAGCACCTGGTCACCGCAGGTCAGGTCGGCACTTTCCAGGTAGTAAGCCGGGATATCACTGGTGGCAGTGATCAAAAGCTGATGGCTTTCGTACTCATTTTTGACAGTGTGAAAGCTAAGCTCAGCCGCGCCCTTATTGGCATACGCGGTATCATTGCGGTCGATCTTCACCGTAGAGGGCGCAGACCAAACCTGGCCGTAGTCGGCGATCTCACCGCTGCCCACAGGCTGGTCGACCGTCAGGTCACTGCCGCTTCCCTGGGCGCAGCCGGCAAGCTGCAGCAGCAGCACCAGGCACAACGCCAGGGCGGCTGCGGATTTTAAAAGCTTCTGCATTGCGTTTTCCCCTTTCGTTTTCACTTCGGCATCCGGGGGGATGCTGTCATTTTAGTTGGACACACCGGCCTGGGCCATCATGGAGTCGTATCTGGAGGCAACCTGCTCATACTCGTTGTCCCAGAACTGCTTGGCGCTCTTGTAGGAGCCGGAACCGGAGTCTACGCCGAAGGCCAGCTCCATCAGGTTGTAGCACAGCTCCAAACCGCCGGCATAGTACATGGGGTGGACATAGTTTTTGCCAACAAAGGTTGCGCCGCCATTGCCCTGCACGATCTCCAGCTTGGACTTCTGCAGGTTGGACAGGGACTCATAGTAATCAAACTGGGAAACATCCACATTCAGCATAGCCATGTTGCCGTAGGAGTGCTCCAGCATGATTTCCTGGCCTTCCTTGGACAGCATAAACGCAATGAACTGCTTGCCTGCTTCGATGTTGTTGCTGTAGGCCGGGATGTAGCAGATGTGCTGGTTGCCCTCGCAGCAGTACATGGAACGGGCGCTCTGAATATAAGCCAGGTCCTCATCGGATACATAGCCGGGCTTTTCTGCCACGTCACCGTCGATGTAGCTGATCACTTCGGAAAGCTGCTCGTCAGTGGTGACGGTGGTGCAGTTTTTCACGATGTCACTGTTTACGGGGATGGGCATAAAGGCGATTTCCATGCCGCCTTCAAAGTTGGTGGACATTTCCCGCTCCAGCCAGTCGCCGGTTGCCATCATAAAGCTCTGCTCTGCCAGGAAGAACACCTGGGCATCGGTAAAGCTGTAGCTGGCGCTGTTGGGGTCTGTGTACTGATTGTCCATAGTCAGCATTTTGGAAACGATATCAAAGGAGGACAGCTTGCCGATGGTCTTCTGGGATTCGGCAGTATAGTTGCCGCTGGCATCCTTGCCCTGCAGAATGTTGTTGAACACATCAATGCCGTCATACTGTGCCCACCAGACAAGCTGGGGATAGTGCAGATAGTTGGCCTTTCCGGAATAGGCAAAGGGATAGATGGTGTAGCCGTCGGCATTGACAGCATAAGAGCCGTTATTCACCGTCTTCATCTGATCCATCAGGGCGAACATTTCATTGGTGGTCTTGGGTACGGAAAAGCCGTAGGTTTCAAACAGGGACTTGTTGTACACCAGACCTTCCACACCGGAGGCCCAGTTCACAAAATACTGCTTGCCGTCGCCGTAGCCCTTATCCTCGCCGCCCCAGGTGCAGGCCTCCAGGCTGTACGGGAAGACCAGTTCCTTCAGGGTCTTGTCGGTGTTGTAGCCCTCAGGGACCGCGTCGTACAGATCGCTTAAGTCCGCATAGGCTCTTTCGCACTCGTCTACATAGTAGGCGGTAGCCAGATTTTTCATAGCCAAGTTGTTGATATCGAAGATCACATCGATATCGTTATTCTTGGAGCCGGCCAGAAGGGCGGTCTCCGTCCAGTTGCTGGAATTGGACTTATCCACTACGGTGTCGATACCGGTCTTGGCCTCGAAGGCCTCCGCCAGCTTTTCGGCAAATACATCACCGTAGCCCTTGTTCACCACGCCGATCTTCAGGGTGGCAGAGCCGGTCTGTCCGCCGGACTGGGGTGTTTCGTTGGGTCCCACATTCTGCTGACCCTGGGGACTGCTGCAGCCTGCCATCACAGACAGACACAGCGTCAGTGCCAGCACCAGGCTAATGAGTTTCTTGCTGTTCATAATGATTTCCTCCATATTTTAAATTTTGTATCCTGTAGCAATTTCTAACGGATCGGTACCGGCACAAAGGCGTATTCCTTCCGGTACTGCTTGCTTTGGCCGTTTTCCCAGGTGCCCGGCAGCTCGAAGGTATAAGGCCCCACGCTTTCCGGCTCTTCCTCCTGGGCATTGTGGTGGGGGCCAAACAGGTTGCGGTTGCTCACTGTCAGCTCCAGCACGATCTCATTTTCGCCGCAGACGGCAAACCGGGAGATATCCAGCCGGTTTTCATAAAGCAGTCTGCCTGCCTTTTTGCCGTTGACCAGCACATTCATTGCCTGGAAGCGGCCGGAAAATTCCAATATCACGTTGGGGTCCTCCAAAGTAACCTTGTACTTCAGGCAAACCGTTCCGGCAAAGAAGGGGTAGCCATCGGTGATCAGGTCACGGACGGTGGGCTCGGCCTGGCCTACATAGAAGCCGCTGCCCAACCGGATCCCGGACCGCCGTCCCGGCTTCAGCTCCTCGGCAAACACGCCGAAATCTCCTGCCAAATACAGCGGCTCCAGCTCCGTATCGTAGCTTAAGCAGTTGAGCAGGGTCTCGGTCACGCCCTCGCCAAACAGGGCATAGTATACGTTTTCGCCCTGATAAAACTCCATTTTGCGGACGATCTCATTTTCACCCTCATGGATGAATTGGCTGATATCGCCCTCTAAAAACTCCGGCTGTCTGCTCCAGGGACGGCTCAGCCGCAGCGGGTGTCCGTTTACAGTCAGCTCCGCGCTGTCACACCCTTCCGCGATGGCCCGCATTTGGGACGGTTTTTTCATCACACGGAAGGTCTGCCGGATGTAAAGCGGCCCTCTGTAGCGCTCCAGCAAGAGCTGCTGGAAGATACCGGCGCAGGGCAGCTCCTGGCTGTAGCTTACGCCGTCCTTGGAGTACTGGGCCGTATCCAGAGGCAGATAGTTTTCGGTGATCTTTACCACCTGTGCCTGGTCCTGCAGCCGCAGCACCTGCTTGTGCTTACTTTGCTCCACTTCCTTGCGGCTGAAGAACAGAAGCTTCGACTGCCCCGGCTCCAACGTCACATCGGTGGACACCGTCTTGCTGCTCAGGTCTGTCAGGTCCCACTGGTCGAAGGATGTAAAGCCGTCCTTCAGAAGATAGCGGACCGTTTGAGGCTCCTTGCCGTAATTCTGCACAAACAGGAACTGGCCGTATTCCGGGATGCTGCGCAAGGTGGAATGGACGCTCTTTGCGCCGTTTCCCAGCCGGTAGGGCAAGGTGTTTTGCAGGTCCTCGTAGGTCATATTGCTGACCAAATAGGGATAATCGAAGGGCTCGCCCTCCAAATAACCGGGCTTTTCCCCCAACAGCAGCAGCTTACCGCCGTTTTCCACATACTGACGGATCAGCTTTTCCGTGTGCTTGCCCATGGTGTAGCAGGCAGGGATCAGCAGGTAGTCATACTTGCGCTGACCGCAGCCGATGGCCGCGCCGTCCACAAAGCCGTCCTCCTCCAAAAGGGTCTCATCCAAGAAGTGGTAGGGGATCTGATCTTCCGCCAGTCTGTCCAGCTGACCGTAGAAGGCGATCTCCAAAAGCTGCAAGCCGTTTCCGGGAGGCACCGCGATATCCTTATAGTCGAAGTACGCGCTTCGCATAGGATGCAGCATCGCGATCTGCACCTTTTCATCCGCATTGGACAGCAGATAGCCCAGCCGGGTAAAATAGTCGTTGAATTCTTTGAAATATGTACCGATCCAGGGATTGATCTGAGAGAAATGGGAGGGATAGTCCCGTTTGCGCTGCCCCCGTTCGGTATAGGGGATCAAATGCTGACAGGTGCGGTTGACACCGCCTACGTACTGATAGTCACCCATCATCCGCAGCTCCGCCGGGGTCACATCCCAGCCGCAGCAGCCATAGGTCTCCGTAAGGACCTGTTTTTTTCCGTACTGCTGGGCCACGCTGCCGATCTGTCTGAGGGACAGCTTATTGCCAACGCTGCGGTTGAGCCAGTCAATGCCCGGCATGTGCATATATTTGTAGAAGGGCATCACACCTGCGCAGCAGCTCATTTGGCCTGTCAGGTTCTGCTCCTCCACATAGTGCCCGGTAAAGGCAATGCCGTGCGCTTCACACCAGGCGTAGATCTTCTCGCCAAAGCTATGCAGCATCAACTGCTGCATGGTGTACCAATAGCGGTAGCGGAAAGTGCGGTATCCCTGCTTTTCCACAAACAGCAGTCCCAGGCTGTCCAGCACATCCTCGCCGTAGCGTTTTTGGAACTCCGAGGGCATGACCCGGGTGTAGGGTACGCCCCAGCGGTAATACTGAGGTTCATCGGTAAAGATACCGGTCAGGCACTGCGGCAGCTTATTGCCGTAGCGCTGGGCGTATTGCTCGTGGGTCTCCTGCAGGAACTGCTCCACCACATCGGCGTTTAAGATATCTGCCGTGGACGGAGAGATATTCAAGTACAAATTCAGGCACTGACCCTGTATGGGAGCGGCAAGCCGACGCAGCGGCTCCTCCTCCAGCGTATAGCTCAGCCAGGCATCCGGGTCATAGGCACCGATGCTGTGGGTGATGTGGGCGTCCCGATTTTCTTCCCGCTCCAGAAGCTTGCCGCCGGCAAAGCCGCTGGGCCAGCCGTTTTCGTCATAGATCCAGGCCTGCATCCCCTGCTTTTTGGCCTCGTCCACGCAGGCATCCACACACTGCATCCATTCTTCCGACATATACTCGGTGCGCAGGCCGCCCCGGGCGTGCATAAAGAAGCCGCCAATGCCCTGTGCCTTCATCCAGCGGATCTGCTGGGTCAGCATATTTTGATCCAATTTATCATTCCAGGACCAAAAAGGAACGCTTTGGTATTGGGCCAAAGCCTCTTTCAGTCCATCAAAAAAGCCGTGCATAACATGATCCCTTCACCTTTTGATTTTACTGCAATTTTATTTTAACAATACCACCGGCTTTTATCTTGCGAATTTATATCTGATTTGTGTGATTTTTTCTATTTTTCCGTTTTTCTCCCATTTTGTACCAGTTTTGTTGCCGTTGGACAAAAAAAGAGCGCACCTCGCCGTCTTTTTCGGCAAAATGCGCTCCCCTGTTCCTAAGTTTCCTGTCCTGAATTCCAAAGCTACCGGATAAATCCCCGGTATATTTCTTTTCTTTTGATCAATGCTTCTGTATTTTTTCTGTTTTTTTATATTTCGCCCCGGCGGAACCTTCTGTATTCCTTGGGCGTCATAGAGTACTCTTCTTTAAAAATACGCAAAAAATGACTAAAGCTGTCAAAGTCCAGGATCTCCGCGATCTGGGTGATCTGATAGTCGGAATTGGCCAAAAGCTGGGCGCCGTAGGCCAGTTTCTGCTTTTTCTGATACTGCGCGATGGTCATACCGGTGTATTCCTTGAAATCCTTGATCAGCTTGCACTTGGCAACCGGATACTGTCCGTAGATATCCTGGACCGTTGTGGTCAAATATGTGTAATTATTCAGCTTTGTGACCAGGTCTATCACATATTCGTTTTTCGTTTCACTCAGGCCCGGCTCATTGCGCAGTATCAAAAGGGTGATCACATTATACAAAAACAGCGACACCTTCTGGTACTCGTCACTTTGGTGGATCAGCAGGTTGGCAAGCTTGTAAATATAGGCGTATTCCACATCCGTGAGCCGGCAGGTCAGATAGCCCTTTCTGCCAAAGGCATTTCTAAGAAAGGCGTTTTCCTCGAAGAAACGCTGAAAAAAGCTGGCCTTGGCAAAGAAGCTGAAATGTACGCTTTGGGGGGTCGCCCTGCAAATGCCGTGTTTTTCCCCAGGCTTGAAGAAATACACCGTATTTCGGCCGATCCGCCGCTCCTCCCCATTATGATAATGGTAGAAATCTCCACCTGCCAGAATAAACAGCTCATAGAAATCCTCATGGGAATGGACATCCACATCCGCGGCGCACCATACATAGTCGTAATCATTCTCACGATGCAGCACATGGTCCTCGAAATGGTTTTTATCACACCGTTCCGGATTAAATCTCATGGGGCTTCCTCCTTTTTTGTTATCGTTCCAGTTCCGCCTGCAGATCCTCTTTTGTCATAATATTCCGGAAAACAGACTCTAAAATGAAATTGGTCAGACAAACATACACCGCCACCGCCACCACGATCAGCACAGGCCGATACACCGTCAGCACCGCCGCCGCTCCAAACAGGATCAGCAGCAGCAAGGACTTGGGCGCATTGGTGACCACCAGCAGCGCGCTGTTTTTCATAACCGCCTTCAGGCTGTTTTCAAAACGGGCCTGATAGGCCAGGGCGTAAATTCCCCACACCAGGGCTACGCACACGATCACACCGCCCATCGCGCCAAATACACCGGCAATGGGAAGCTGCTGCCGCATCAGCACCAGCATCAGGCAGGTGAACAGGGACAGTGCCTCAAACACAAGCAAGCTCAGCCAAATCACCGTAGACCTTTTGAAATTGCTCCGAAAGGCTTCCCAAAAGTATTGGAAAACATGGCCGCCGTCCTGGCGGACAGCCTTGTGATAGGCGTAATACAGTCCGCTGCAGGATGCGCCCACTGTCACCACAGGGATACTGAACACCAGCCACAAAAGGCTCAGCAGCAGTGTGTCGGTCACCTTGGTAAAGCCGTGCATAAAGCCGCCTTCCGGTCCAAACGCATTACTCACGGATGATCTGCCCTCCATTCAGCCACTGCACATTGGCAAACATCCGAAAATCCGCAAAACGGGGCGGATCGATATGCTCCCGGTCAAAGGTCTTGCCTGCCAGCTCTGCCTTTTTCTCCTCCACCGCGATCCACAGATCCAGGGTGATGGTTTCACATTCCCGGATATCCGGAATTAAAATGCCCCCATCCTGATACAGGATCTTCTCCGCGCCGGCAATATCCCCGGCATCCGTCAGGGCAAAGGCGTAATAGACCTTGCAGCGGCAATCCTCCCGCAGCTCAGAGGGCATCCCCTCGTATACCGTTTTCAGTTGGGCAAAGCGGCGGTTTTCATACAGGCACCGCAAGGTCTGTCTGGCAAGAGAAACATCGTCATTGCGCAGCGCCCAGGCCTGCAGCATATAGCAAACCTCTTTTTCGTGATCACCAATATCCCGGTTCAAAATGGACAGCGCGTACAGCGCCCAGGCCGACTCCTTCTGCCGGACAGAGGTTTGCAGCATAGCCGCCGCGCGCTCATAATCCTTTTCAATAAATGTGTTCAGTCCCAACTGCAGCCAGGCAAACCAATTCTGCCCATCCTGACCGTTGACCGCCTGTTTCAGGCAGTTGGTCCACTCCCCCTGGCACATATAGGACACCGGCGGCTTAGACGGATCGTGCTCCCCCACAGTTCCCTGCTCCAGCAGGCGGAGCCAGGGCTCCTGCTCCGGGGTCAGCTCGCCAAAGTCCAGGTAGGCACACATGGGATCCTCGCCGCAGACCGCTCTGCGCTTCTGCTCCAGCGCGCCCCAGCCGTCAGCACGGTAGAGCATTTCCTCCGCGGGGCTTTTGGCCATAGCCTTGGTTGCCTGCAGCATAAGCTCCAGCTCCTGCTCGGACACCAGGCTGTCCAGGCCGGAGGCAGCCTCCATTTTGGCTTCCTCCCAGCTTCCGTGGGCCTTTTGGGGGTCCAACTGGATCGCGCCGTAAGCCTCCACCCATTCCCAAACTGTCTTGGGAGGCATCGGCAGGCACTCATACTGGGTCTTGGCAATACCGGCCTGAATTTCATTATAGCTGCCGCTTTCGTCATCGGCAGTCAGAAAATTCTTCCAGCGGTCACCGCCCTTGCTGTTGCCCCATACGAACAGCTTGCGTCCCTTCAGCCGTTTTGTGGAGGTCTGCACCAGGCCATAGCCGGTGCGGTCCACCTGACAGATAAATTTCCGGTCGTTGGTAGGAATGTTCCAAAAGTAGTCGATGGAGATCACATTGTTCAGCGGATATGTAATGTCGATACCGTTGTATTCCGGCACCGCGATCTTGACCGGGTGGGAGTCCCTCGCGGTAAAGGTATTGGTCACCGGCACGATCACCCGGTTGCCCGGCACATCCGGCGCGGCAATATTGCTCCACCAGTACATGGGGACCACCTTGAACTGGGGATTGACGATCTTGGTTCTGACGAACAGCAGCCGGGACTGCTCCGGCAGGAAAAAGTCCATTTGGTACACAATGCCGCGAATTCGCTCGAACTGGTAAAACCGCAGCACCGGCGTGCCGTCCTCCAAACGGGTACGGGCGGTGTGCATCCAGTCGCAGGTAAAGGCATTGTGGCCCACATAGCCGCAGTTCCACTCCACGCCGCCGCTCATCCAGGCGTTTCGCACGCCCAAATGGCAGGGCCGCACCACACTGTTGACAAACAGCAGCTCCTTTCCGGCCACTTTGTCGAACAGGCTGTGGAGCTTGCCGCCGAACTGAGGCAGGAAGGTGGCTTTCAAATACTCATTTTCCAGCACCACCACCGGCTGCTGCCGGTCCTGCAATTTCCGGCTGTACTTATCCTGTGCCTTGTACGGAAATCCGTATTCCACCATTCCGTAATTGACGAACAGCTCGTCCTCCTCGCTGAGCTCAAAGGCATCCTGCATAAACGTCAGTCTTAGATTTTCGGAGATAGAAGGTAATGTACTTTCACCGTTGAATTCCACACTGGGAATATTCAGCTTTTCTACACGCAATTCAGTCACAGCCGTTTCCTCCTTTTGCTTTCTCAGGCAAAATGCCGTTTTGTTTGTAACGGATCAATCCGATCACGATGGATGTGATGTTGAACACCTCGCACAGCACACCGCCCAATGAGGGCACTGTGCAGTTATAGATCAGCCAGCACGGAGAATCTCCCAGCTTTAAAAGCCGCAGCATGTTCTCGCTTTTCATATACATTGCCACGGTGCCGAACACAGAGCCGATGATGGGCAGAAGATCCAGCCAGGAGCGAAAGCCGATACTGCCGGCAGCCACTACCGCACACAGCAGCACCGGAAGCCAGGCCTTGTGCTTGGACCATTTCTGATCCCGGCCGAAATAGAAAACGGTATTGCGGATCAAAAAGACCACATTCAAATACACCGCCGGCCAGCTCCGCAGCAGAATGTAGCTGACCAAAAACAGAAACGAGCCTGCCGTCTGAAAGGCAATGATCTGCTTTCGTGTTTTCATTTGGAACGATATGATGGTAAGGAGCATACCCAAGATGCTCACAGCTTGTCCTAACATTGCTGTCTACTTTCCTTCCTGTACACTTTATACATTTATTGTACACATAAAACCGTGCAAAAATCAATACGCTTTGCGCATAAATTTACGCATCAAAAATGCAAAAAGCATCTTGCAAAGCCTCAACCGATGTGGTAATATTTGGTTAAGCTTACAGGAAAACATCCAAAAAAAAGGAGTTTTGCCAATGATTTCCACACGGGAGCTTGCGGAGCTGGCGCAGGTCAGCCAGTCCACCATATCCCGCTGCCTGAATGACCACCCTTCCATTTCCTTTGAAACCAAGGAACGGGTACGCAAGCTGGCACTGCAATACGGATATGTGGAAAGCAGAAAAGGACAAAAGGCCCTGTTTTCCGGGAAACGCAGGACCATTGGTGTTTTGATCACCGACCGGCCTTTTTTTGATGACTTATTCATCAACTATACCCTCAACTTAATCATGACCAGAGCCGCGGAAAAAAACTACTACATCATCCCTTTGCCCCTGTCCACCCACAAGCAGGGCGGTATGGAAAAGCTGCGTGATCTGATCCGGCTGAACATTGTCGACAGCTTCCTCATCCTGCACCGGCACTTTGACCAGCCTCTGCACCAGTATTTGTCGGAATGTGGCATCCCCCATGTTTATCTGCTCCACTGCTCACGCAATTCCTATCAGGCTGTGGACATCATCGACTCCGACAACTGCGCCGGCGGTTATATTGCCGCTGAGCATCTGCTCCGTCACGGACACCAAAAAATCATCGCGGTGACCTGTCCCTTCCGGGAATATGAGGACCGCACCAACGGCTACCGTCAGGCCCTGGAGGAAGCCGGCATCCCTTGCCGGGAGGATTTTGTGCTGAGTGTGGACACCTGCTACGAAAGCGCCTACCGGACCGTTTGCGAAAACACCGCGCTTTTTTCTCAGGCTACCGCCGTTTATGTGCAAAGTGATATTCTGACACTGGCCGTAGCCAACGCATTGCAGGACAACGGCTTTTCCATTCCGGAGGATATTTCTCTGGTGGGCTCCGACGGCTACCAGCTTGGCGGCATTGCCCGTCCCGCGCTGGACAGTGTGGCCCACCCCATTTCCGAGCTGGTGGATCTGGCTCTTTCCCGGCTGATGGAGATCGCGGACACGAAACGCCCCCAAACCCCACGGCAGATCATTTTACGGCCCTACCTGATCCGGCGCGGATCTGTACGGACCTTACAGGAGGATTAACTATGGAACTTACACTGCAGCCTTTGGACACACAGCAATTACAAGATCGGATCGACCTGAATTATCAGCGTCTGTCCACCGGCGCATACTACAGCATTGAGGAGGTCTTCTCCGCGCCGGACTACGACTGGTACGGTGATAAGGAAGGCCGCGCGCTGCTGGCCTTTGTATGCCACTATAAGCTCAGCGGCAAGATGATCCCCTGTATGGAGCAGATGCTGGCCCAAATGGAAAGCCGGCTCAACGCCGACGGCTATTTTGGCCCCATATGGCCGGACAACATTCAGGAGCAGCAGCTTTCCGGACACTCCTGGCTCCTGCGCGGTCTTTGCGAGCATTACGAGCAGTTTGGAGACGATTACAGTCTGCAGGCCGTCCGCAGGATCACCGAAAATCTGTTTTTGCCCAAGCTTGGCCGTTTTTCCTCCTATCCTGTCCGGCGTGAGCTGGAGGGTCAGGGCGGTGTCAGCGGTTCCCAGATCGGCATTGTGGACGGCTGGATCCTCTCCAGTGATGTGGGCTGCGCCTTTATGAGCATCGACGGCCTTTCCCACGCCTACCAGCTTACAAAGGATGATCGGATCCGGCAGCTTTTGGATGAAATGATCCGCGTATACCTGTCCATTGACAAGGTTGCCCTTCAGGCGCAGACCCACTGCACCCTGACCGCCGCCCGGGGCATGGTGCGGATGTATCAGCAAACCGGTGACCAAGCCTACCTGCAGGGTGCTGAAGCCATCGCAACGCTCTACTTTGAAGGCGGCGGTATGACCGCCACCTATCAGAATCTGAACTGGTGGGGCCGTCCGGATACCTGGACAGAGCCTTGCGCCATTGTGGATTCCATGATGCTGGCCGGAGAGCTTTACAAGCTCACCGGTGACGACCGCTACCGCTGTCTGGCAGCCCGTATCTATCACAACGGCCTGGCCACCGCTCAGCGGAACAACGGCGGCGCGGGTACAGACAGCGCCGTAACAGAGGGCGGACAGGACATCCTGTATATGGATATGTACGAGGCCTGGTTCTGCTGCACCATGCGCCTTGCCGAAGGTCTTTGGTATGTCAGCAGCAATTCGGACCTGTTTGCCGCCCGGACCGAGGGCCGTGTTACCAAAAAAGGCCGTGTCTATTCTGACGGTGACATTCTCTACGCCCAGATCAGCGGCGGCGGAGAAGCTTATGCCGAAAAGGAAGTTCAGGTTGACGGTCTGACCCTCTCTCCTTTGGTCAAATTCTATCAGCTTCCCACTGAGATCGCGGAAGCAACGAAGCAGCGTATCTTATTTTAAAATATCCGTAATCATGATAAAAACAGCACAAAATCTTCGGATTTTGTGCTGTTTTGCGTCCCAGGCAAGGAAAAAAGTGTGTCTGCGGTTTATAACGAAGGTTTCTGCCTTCCTGCGACACGCCCTTTTGATGTTTTGTGTATGATCGTATCACACATTGGGTGGAACTGCTACAGCCGACGGATTTGTGTCGAGCAATTTCCCGGCATTTCCCTCCCGGTTTCGCCGATTTTTGAACCGGACGGCCCGTACAATGATACCACTTCACCAAGGAGGGATCCATCATGCAATGTCAAAAGCTCAGAACCTACATGGAAACCGGCAGAGTGATCTTTCTGCCTGCCCGGTCCATCCAACCCAATCCAGCTCAGCCCCGAAAGGTCTTCCGGGAGGATGCCCTGCAGGAGCTGTGCGAAAGCATCCGCCGCCACGGGATTTTGCAGCCCCTTTCTGTCCGCCGGGCCGGCACAGCCTATGAGCTGATTGCCGGAGAACGGCGGCTCCGGGCAGGCATTATGGCCGGATTGACGGAAATCCCCTGTATCGTTATGAATATGTCCGACCAGGAATCCGGGATGGTTGCGCTGGTGGAAAATCTGCAGCGGCAGGATCTGGATTTCATTGAGGAGGCCAGGGGCATCGGCGTGCTGATGGAAAAATGGTCCATGAGCCAGGAGCAGGCGGCACGGGTTTTGGGTAAGAGCCAAAGCGCCATTGCCAACAAGCTGCGGCTGCTGCGTCACTCACTGCCGGTGCTGGAGGCCATGCGCGCAGCAGAGCTGACGGAACGCCACGCCCGGGCGCTGCTGAAGCTGACCGGGGATACACAAAAGCTGCAGGCCATCGAATACATTGCCCGTAACGGCCTGAGCGTGGCACGAACGGAGCAATACATCGATGACCTGCTGCAAGGCCGGGACAAAAAACAGCCCCGGGCCGATGTGGATCATTTTCTTAAAAACGTTACCCAAACACTGAGCCGTATTCAGCGTTCCGGCATTGCCGCCATTTCCGAGCGGCGGGAAACAGACAGCCTGATCGTACTGACTATCACAATTCCAAAGTAGTTTGGGCCAGCTCTACATAATGCACGGCATCCTGCTTTTGCTGAGCCTGCTGCTCCGGTGTCAGAGTCTTGACGATCTTGGCAGGACTTCCCAAAAGCACAGAGCCGGCAGGTGCCTGTGTTTTTCCGGTGACCAATGCGCCGGCCCCCACCATGCAGCCCTCCTCCAAAACCGCACCGTTCAGCACGATGGCACCCATACCGATCAGGCAGCCATCACCAATGGTGCAGCCGTGTAAAATAGCGCCGTGGCCTACGGTGCAGTAAGCACCTACCGTGGTCTGCTCATGGAGGATGCAGCCGTCCTGAATATTGCTGCAAGGGCCTACGGTGATCTTGCCGCTGTCACCGCGCAGAACCGCATTGTGCCATATGGAGGCGTTTTCGCCTAATTCCACATCCCCGGTGACCACCGCCCCGGAGGCAATATAATATGTTTTTCTCATAGCATAACCTTTCTAAATTCCAGTTTATCGAGCTGTTACCTAAAGCGGTGTCATTGCGAGTCGCTGAATATTCGAACAACCTCCCAGCCGTGTCATTGCGAGCCGCCGAAAGGCGGCGTGGCAATCTCAAAGGGAAACTTTATTCATTTATGGCGTCAAAGGATATTAGGGACCTAAAATAATAAATAATCATTATTTTTAGGCCAAAACGGGTCCTTTGGGTTATCCAACGTACACCCTTGCATTTTGAGATTGCCACGCCAGTGTGCGCACTGGCTCGCAATGACAAAACGGTAGGTTTCTGCAAATTCCAAGCAGCTCGATAAACTGGAATTTACTGTATTTCGTTGAGGTATTGCGCCAGGGTGCAGGTGACCTGGGCGCACCGCTGGGCCGCCAGCTTTTCAAAGCTGGGATAGTCCATCTCCGCGGAGCTGTCCGCCTTGTCGGAAATGCACCGCAGGATCACAAAGGGAACGCCGTTGCGATAGGCCGTCTGGGCAATGGCGGCACCTTCCATTTCGGTACACAACGCAGCCGTGCGGCTGATGATCTGCTCTTTGAGAGCCCCATCGGCAACGAACTGGTCGCCGCTGGCCACGGTGCCTACACGCACGGTGCCGCCGGTTTGCGCTGCCGCCTCCTGTGCCGCCCGAATCAGTGCCGGATCCGCCGGAAAGGATTTGGGCATCCCGGGAATGTTGCACATAGGGTAGCCAAAGGCCACACAGTCAAAATCGTGATGGATCACATCCTGACTGACCACCAGATCTCCAATATCCTGCTGAGCGCACAGGGAGCCGGCAATGCCGGTGTTAACAATATGGGTCACATCAAAACAGTCGCACAGGATCTGGGTGCAGATGGCGGCGTTGACCTTGCCGATACCGCAGCGCACCACCACCACCGACAGTCCCTGCAATGTTCCTTCATAGTATTCGCTGCCGGCCTTTTGCGTCACCGACAGGTCCTGAAGCTGCTGCACTAAGGTCTGCACCTCAATATCCATTGCTCCGATAATTCCAAGCTTTGTCATGTTTTTACTCCTTTATTCCGGGTATTCCAGCCGGTCCGGCGTGACGGTTTCCAAAAGCCGGGCATATTGACCGCCCCAAAAGTTTGCCATCGGCAAATTCATATCCAAATAGTTTCCGCAATCCTTGGCGCTGGCACCGGGCACATCCCCCCGGAAATCCCGGATAAAAGCGAAGCACTGCTGTACCAGCGGCAGGACCTGCCGGGAGGTATAGTCTCCTGCCAGCAGCAGATAAAAGCCGGTGCGGCAGCCCATAGGTCCAAAATACAGCACCTTTTCCTTCCACTGGGGCTCATTGCGCAAATAGGTGGCGGCCAGATGCTCGATGGTGTGGACCTCGGCGGTATTCATCACCGGTTCGTCATTGGGAGAGGTCAGCCGCAGATCAAAGGTGGTCACAGTTTCTGCCCCTACCCGATCCTTCCGGGAGACATACAGCCCCGGCTGCAGCTTGATATGATCAATGGTAAAGCTGGTTATTTTCTCCATACGATCCTCCGATCCTTGATGATCAAATTCATAAATGAAACGTTTTTCTTATGATACCCCATACGGTATTCAAATGCAAGCAAAAAGTACGTTACCGGCACGAATCCGCTGCCGGACCTACGCTTCACCTTTACAAAACATCCTCTGTAAATTTCAGTTTAACGAGCTGTTTGAACTTTGCGGAAACCTACCGTTTTGTCATTGCGAGCCAGTGCGCACACTGGCGTGGCAATCTCAAAATGCAAGGCGATGTATTGTGCATCCTAAAGGACCCGTGCCAGCCAAAACATATTTATTATTTAAGGTTCCCAATATCCTTTGGTAATCTGAATGAATAAAGCTCCCCTTTGAGATTGCCACGCCGCCTTTTGGCGGCTCGCAATGACACCGCTTAAGGTTTTTGGCTTTTGCATAGCTACTGCAATGCTTAGGCATTGCGCCGCCCGTAGGGCGGCAATTTGATACCAACAACAGCTCGATAAATCGGAATTTAGCAGCAAAAGCCCCCTTGCCGGGGGCAAGGGGGGGTATGCGGTCAGCCAAACAGAAATACCTGCTTCATCAGAGGCTGGGCGCCGGTGACCGGGTCCATTTCCATCTGCATAACATCCTTCATATATTCATTCCACTTATCCACCACAGGGCTGTCTGCCTGCACCTTGGCTGCATAGTCGATGCTGTCACACTCATAATAGCCAAACAGCTCATTGCCCACATTCCAAATGGTGTAGTTCCGAATTCCGGCCTCTGTCAGCACCTGCTTCATCTCCGGCCAAATATTATCGTGCCTTTGAATGTACTCCTCCAGCTTTCCCGGCAGCACCGTTGCCTTCCATGCGTATCGTTCCATAGCGTACCTCCAGCTCTTTGCTTAATACTTTTTTAAAAATTTTCATTTTGGGGATTGCAAATCCCACAAGTTAGTGATATTATACATCTACAGCCCCAAATAGAAAAGTATTTTTCAACAAAATTCACAAAAAGTGCAGGTTGCACAAAACAGCAAATACCTTTTTGTGTACTTTGCTGTGTCTTACATAGTTTGAGAAAGGGGAACACGTAATGGCTGAAACCATTCTGGAGCTTCACGGCATTACCAAGATCTTTCCCGGTGTCCGGGCACTGGATCAGGTCCAATTTGATCTGCGTGCCGGCGAAATTCACGCCCTGATGGGTGAAAACGGTGCCGGAAAATCCACATTCATCAAGGTCATCATGGGCGTGCATCAGGCAGAAGAAGGCCAAATGCTGCTTTACGGCCAGCCGGTGCATTTCAAAAGCACCCGGGATGCCCAAAAGGCAGGCATCGCGGCCATCTACCAGCACGTGACCGCCTACCCGCACCTGACGGTGGCGGAAAACATTTTTACCGGTCACCTGAAAAAACGCTTTGGCATCGTTCAGTGGAAGCAGATGTACGAGGAAGCGGACAGCCTTTTGAAGGAGCTGAACGCGGACTTTGACTCCCGGGCGCTGATGGGCTCTTTGTCGGTTGCCCAGCAGCAGATGGTGGAAATTGCCAAGGCCCTGTCGGTCCACGCAAGAATCATTATTATGGATGAACCCACCGCCGCGCTGACCAAGCGTGAGTCCGAGGAGCTGTACCGGATCACCCGCAAGCTCCGGGATGAAGGCGTGTCCATTATCTTTATTTCCCACCGGTTTGAAGACATGTACGCCCTGGCCAGCCGGGTCACGGTGTTCCGGGACTCCCGGTATATCGGTACATACGATGTAAACGGCATTACCAACGCGGACCTGATCAAGGCCATGGTAGGCCGTGAGATCAACGAGCTGTTCCCCAAGCCGAAGGTTGAGCTGGGTGAAGAAGTCCTTCGTGTTGAGGGACTCAGCCGCACCGGCTACTTTAAGGATGTATCCTTCCACGTTCGCAAGGGCGAGATTTTAGGTCTGACCGGCCTGGTGGGCGCCCGGCGCACGGAGGTGGTGCAGACCATCTTCGGTGCGGAAAAGCTCACCGCGGGCAAGATATTCCTGGAAGGACAGCCGGTTAAGATCCGCCGTCCGGCGGAGGCTATGAAGCTGGGCATCGGCCTGCTGCCGGAAAACCGGCAGATCGAGGGTCTGATCCTGGACTGGGGCATTGGCCGCAATATTACGCTGACAGAGCTGAAAAGCTTCGTTCAGGGTATCTTCCTCAACGAAAAGAAGGAAAATCTGGTATCCAAGCAGCTTGCCGAGCAGGTGGACACCAAGGCCGTCACTGTGTTTGACAAGGCAAGCTCCCTGTCCGGCGGCAACCAGCAAAAGGTGGTGGTTGCCAAGGCTCTGGGCTCCGATTTCAAGGTCCTGATCCTCGATGAACCTACCAAGGGCGTGGACGTGGGCGCAAAAGCCGCCATTTATGAGATCATGGGCGAGCTGGCTCAGGCAGGCTACGCCATTGTGATGATCTCCTCGGAAATGCCGGAGATCCTGGGCATGTGCGACCGGATCGTGGTCATGTGCGAGGGCCGTGTCTCCGGTGAGCTCAGCCGTGAGGAAGCCACCCAGGAGAAGATCCTGGAGCTGGCGATGCTGAAGCAGACCGCCACAGAAGGGAGTGTGTGACCGTGAAACAGAAAACACTCAAAAAAGGCGGCAAGCTGGGCGAGGTCCTGCGCAGCCGCGAGATCAGCCTGCTGCTGGTCATGGTGCTGCTGTGCGTCGTTATCCAGTGGCGCAGCGGCGGTACCTTCTTCACACCCGGGGTCATCACCCAGTTGGCACAAAACTACGCCTACACCGCAGTGCTGACCTTTGGTATGCTTTTGGTGCTGCTCATCGGCGGCATCGATATTTCCATTGCCTCCACCCTGGCATTCAGCGGTATGGCCAGCTCCATGCTGATGCAGCACGGATTTCTGACCAATCCCTTTATGGTCTTTTTGGTCAGCACCCTGATCGGCCTGGGCTGCGGCCTGATCATCGGCCTGGTGATCGCCAAGGGCAAGGTGCTTCCCATTATCGCAACCTTGGGCTTTCAGTATATCGTC
This sequence comes from Oscillospiraceae bacterium, assembly GCA_017435615.1. Lineage (GTDB taxonomy): Bacteria > Bacillota > Clostridia > Oscillospirales > Oscillospiraceae > Faecousia. The sequence goes on from JAFSET010000084.1 coordinate 22,581, forward strand.
CGCGGCCTGACCTATGTGATCTCCGACAGCAAGTGGGTCAGCTCCGATGAAATGCTGCCGGCCTTTACGCAGTTTTCCCTGGACAGCTTCCTGGGCATCCCCTATTTGGCCTGGATCTTCCTTGTCCTGTTCGTCATCGTTCTGCTGGTGCTGAAATGGACGGAATTCGGCCGTCAGATCTATGCCGTTGGCTCCAACGCCGAAGCTGCCAAAATTTCCGGCATCAATATTGACCGGATCAAGATTCTGGTGTATTCCATCAACGGTGCCATTGCCGGCCTGGCCGGTGCTATGTTTACCAGTAAATACGCCTCCGCCCAGAGCAATATGGCAACCGGCGCGGAAATGGACGTGATTGCGGCCTGCGTGATCGGCGGTGTCAGCCTGAACGGCGGTCAAGGCAACGCAGTGGGCGCGCTTTTAGGCGTGATCACCATTGCCATCATCAGTAAATCCCTGAGCCTGGTGGGCATCGATGCCTTCTGGCAGCAGGCACTGAAGGGCGTTATCATCCTCCTGGCCGTTGCGGTGAATGTTTTGGTACAGCGCAACAACGACCGTGAAGTTTTGAAAGGGAGGGAGATCTGATGGCTACAAAATCCGGAAGAACCATTGCGCATATCAAGCAGCGCTCTGTGGGCAGCGTCCTCCTGCGTTGGGAGTCCATTCTGTTTTTGATCTTTCTTGCCGTCAATATCGTCAACTACAGCCTGTCTCCCGACAAGTATTTCAACACCTCCAACCTGCTCCGGGGTCTTCGTGAGACCCTGGTCAGCGGTATGATCGTCTTCCCCATGGCCTTTATCCTGCTGCTGGGTGACATCGATCTGTCCGTGGGCGGCAATGTGTGCCTGTCCGCTACGGTGCTGGGACTGGTATACAACGCATCCGGCTCCATATGGCTGGGCATTTTGGCAGCCGTAGCGACAGGTACCGTATGCGGCCTGATCAACGGCCTGCTGCTGACCCGCTTCACCGAGCTGGCTCCCATGGTGGTCACCCTGGCAACCAACATCCTGTACCGGGGTATTTCCGAAGGTATTTTGGGTGATACCGCCACCAAGGGTATGCAGAAGGTGGACTGGTTCAAATCCCTGTACTTCGGCAAGCTGGGCGACATCTACTACATATTGATCATTTTCCTGGTGCTGGCCGTGATCTTCGGCCTGGTGATGCACAAAACCGTGTTTGGCCGGCAAATGTTTGCCGTTGGCGAAAACAAGCGTGCCGCCAAATATGCCGGCATCGGCGTAGAAAAGATCCGGCTGATCGTCTTCACACTGGCGGGCTTTATGTGCGGCATCACCGCCATGTTCTACTGCGCCAAGACCGGCTCTGTGATGAGCAACGCCGCTGAAGGCTACGAGCTGGATGCTATCTGCGTATGTGTGCTGGGCGGCATCTCCACCGCCGGCGGCAAGGGTACCCTGCCCGGTGCCATGATTGCCTTCTTTACCATCGCCCTGCTGAAATACGGCCTGGGACTGGTGAACATCAAGGGACAGATCATCAACGTCATCATCGGCGCGCTGCTGGTGGTGGTCGTTATGATCCCCACGGTTCAGGATCTGATCAAGAAGCATCGGATCAAAAAATAATTGGTATGTACGCGCAAGCGTTCATATAAACAATCTTATTTGAAAGGAAAGAAAAAAGATGAAGAAACTGATCGCATTGCTCCTGGCCCTGGTTATGGTAGCCGGCCTGGTAGCCTGTGGCGGCGGCGAAGCCACCCCCACCACTACCGAAGCCCCTGTCGAAAACGTAGACCCCACCGATGCTCCTGAGCAGGAAGATCCCACCGATGCTCCTGTTGCCAGCGACATCACCTATGCTATCGTCGCAAAGTCCGAAGGCAACCCCTACATGGAAAAGATGGTTGACGGCTTCAAGGAAGCCTGCGCTGCCATGGGTGTTGGCTGCGAGGTCAAGTACCCCGCTACCGCCACCAAGATCGAAGACCAGATCGCTGTTATCAACGAGCTGATTGGCCAGAACGTCAAGGGCATCGCTATTGCCGCTAACGACGCTGAGGCCCTGTCCGCAACCCTGGAAGAAGCCAAGGCTGAGGGCATCACCATCATCACCCTGGACTCCGACACCACCGGTTCTCAGATGTTCATCAACCAGGCTGGCATTAAGGAAGTTGCTCAGGTCCTGGTAGACTCCGTCTACGACATGGCCGGCGGCGAGGGCGAATTCGCTGTTCTGTCCGCTGCTTCCACCGCTACCAACCAGAATGCCTGGATCGCTGCTATGGAAGAGATCATCGACGCTGACGAGAAGTACGCAAACCTGAATTGGGTCGAGACCGTTTACGGTGACGACGAGTCCCAGAAGTCCACTGACGAGACTCAGAACCTGATGAACAAGTATCCCAACCTGAAGGTTATCTGCTGCCCCACCACCGTTGGTGTGCTGGCTTGCGCCAAGGCTGTTCAGGACTCCGGTTCTGCCATCAAGGTTGCCGGTCTGGGCCTGCCCTCCGAAATGAAGGACTATGTGGCTGACGACAAGGTCTGCCCCTACATGTACCTGTGGAACCCCATCGACGTGGGCTCCTGCGCTGCTTACGCCATCAAGGCGATCGCTGACGGCAAGGTCGGCGAGGTCGGCACTGAGTTCACTGCTGACAACGGCACCACCTACACCATCATGGAAGGTGACAACGCCGAGCTGCAGATCATCGTTGGACCTCCCTTCGCATTCAACGGTGAGAACATTGCTGAGTGGGCTGCTATCTACTAAGATACAGTTTTAAAGCATAATAACGGGGCGTTGCGTTTCATCCGCAACGCCCCAATTATATTCCAGCGGTATGCACCCTGCCGAGCCAATATTTTGCCTGCATGGTTATGCGCACCCCAAAGGCCCCCTCTGACGAGGGGGCTGTCAGCCGAACAGGCTGACTGGGGGAGAGAATATCTTCTTGTTTTCTCTCCCTCCGTCACGGCTTGCGCTGTGCCACCTCCCTCATCAGAGGGAGGCAAGGCGTCCGGCAATGTTATTTCAGCTCAGCTTGTTTTCGTAGGTCGGCACGTCGCCTACCTCGCCGATCTCGAACTTCACATTCAGCATTTCACGGGCGATCGCGGACAGGGTATTACCGTGACCGGCCTTTTCGCCGTAGATGGCAATGGCGATCTCCGGGGCGCTGGCCGGCGCATAGCAGACGAAGGCACCGTTTTCCGAGCCGGTCCTGCCGTGCTGGGCCGTACCGGTCTTGCCTGCCACCGCAATGGGGTAGTTCCGGAATTCCCAGGCCGCTGTACCGTCACTGGCACTGGTGACCCACTGCATACCGGTGTTGTAGGCATAATAGGCATCGTCGGAGATCTCCAGGATATTGGCAACTGTGGACTCCTGCTCCATCACCAAAGTTCTGTAGTCCGTGGACACCACCCGGTTCAGGAAGGTTGCCTTGTAGCGGGTACCCTTCATACCCAGCGTGCCGGTATACACCGCCAACTGAATGGGGGTAAACAGGTTATCGGACTGGCCGATGGAGGCCGCGATCTGGTCACCCATGGACCAGACGGCATCGTCACCGCCGTACAGGGCAGCCTTTGTCTCCCCATTGGCCCGGTAGCCGGGATATTCCGTCAGCTCCACGCCGGTAAGCTCTCCCAGGCCCAGGGCCTTGGCGGTGGAGTCCATGGCTCGCAGGCTGATCCGGTCACCCAGCTCATAGAAGAAGTAGTTACAGGACACCTTCAGTGCCTCAGCGGCGGTAATGGTTCCGTGAGAGCCGCCGTAATTGGTATAGGCAAGACAGGTAGGGGTATAGCCGATGTACTTGTCAAAAATACCGGCGTCATAAATGGTGGTACCGGAGGTAATGGTGGCAGAATCGATACCGGCCACCACCATATTCATTTTATAGGTAGAACCGGGGGGATAGGTGCCCATCAGGGCCCGGTTAAAGGTGGGCAGCAAGGGATCACTGACCAGGGTATCGTAATCTTCAAAGAACTTTTCCGGATCGTAGGAGGGGTAGCTGGCGCATACCAGCACCTGGCCATTGCGAGGATCCACAGCCACCACGGCCATGCCCTCAATGTCCGCGCCGTCACCGCCGGCCTCGATCAGCTTTGCGGCGGTAGCCGCCATCTGTTCCTCCGCGACACGCTGCAGGTTGATATCGATGGTCAGCTCTACATTGGAGCCGGCCTTCGGCTCCTTCAGCCAAACAGAGGAGATCAGGGTGCCGTCAGCGGCAACGGTGTCCTCACGCAGGCCGTCTACGCCGTGAAGGTATTCCTCAAAGGCCGCCTCAAAGCCGGACTGGCCTACCATGGCATCCATTTCGTAGCCGTCTATATTCTGATAATATTCCCACTGGGAAGGGCTCATAGCACCCACATAGCCTAAAATATGGGCAGCACAGTCGGTATAATACTCCCGGACACTGGTAGCCTCTACACGCATACCCGGTACATTCAGCTCCACCACCGCCGACAGGCTGTCGTCATCGGCGTCACTGATAAATTCATACACCGGCAGACTGGGCACACAGTTACGCAGCATCAGCTCATACACCAGTCCGATCACCAGCCGGGCTTCATCGTCTGTCCAGGTCTCCGGCAGTTCGTAGCGGTTGCGCAGATTTTCGATCAAAAGCGGCGCGGTAATATCCGAGTCCAAAGAGTACCGGGCCAAAAAGGCCTGGAAATACCCCTGCTGGACCGAGCTGTATTCACTTAACGTATAGGTAAAGGGGCGCTCCTTAGAAATAGGGAAGGATTCGTTGTACGCGATCCCCTCCTGCTGACAACGCTGTGCCAGTCGGTACAGATGCTCATAGGTGCCTTCGGCACTGAGCACCACATAATGGTTCAGCACCAGCTTGTAGCCGGCACGGTTGCCCACCAGCACATTGCCGTTGCGGTCCAACAATTCCCCCCGTGCCGCCTTGACGATGGTCCAGGTGGTAAAGGTGGTGGTGTTGTCCGTCTGTCCGCCGGTCTGTATGATCTGCAGATCGTACAGGTGAAAGGCGTACAGGCACAGGATCACCAAAAAAAACGCCAACAGCAGCCGTGCGCGAAATCGGGTTATTCTTTCCATGTTTCTCCTCCGATGGCTTCAATGGACAGGATAATGGGGTACAGGAACGGGATCGTCAGGGACGACAAAAAGGTGGTGATCAAAAAGCCAACCAGCCGGGACGGGATGGTCAGTCCCAAAAACAGGCCCATAAAAAACTGCAGCAGCTCATAGCCCAGCATAGCCGCGGCCGCGCACAGCACCGCCGCGCCCCAGCCCTTTTGCAGGTAGGCCTGACGGAAAATGGTCACAGCCACTGCCAGCACCGTAATAAAGACCATACTGTAAGGTCCGGCAGCGGTGCCGGAAAACAGGTACAGTGCCGAGGCAGTCAGGGCAAATACGCAGCCCGTCTCCGCGCCCTCCAAAATGCAGATCAGAAAGATCCCCATAGGCACTAACTCTGTGGTGGCGCCAAACAGCCGGAACCGGCACAGCACCACATCCTGCAGCACAGAAAGGGTCAGCAGCAGCAAGGTGTACAGCGACCATTTGAGAAGTCCCCTGCGCTGCTTTTGGGTCAGATACAGCTTGCCCCAAAAGCCGGAATAAGGCTTATCCGAACGAAATTCCTTTTTAAACAGCATATGATCACCCTGCGTTGTAGTTGGTCACGATGAATACCTGCTCCAAAGAGCCAATGTCCGCGGAAGGCTCCAGCAGCGCGAATTTGGCAACGCCGGTCTCATCAAAGCCGGCGTCGATCACGTGGCCCAGGATCAAATTCCGGGGGTAGACCGTAGAACCGGTGGTGACCACCTGATCGTTCAGGTGAATGGTGGCCTCACTGGGCAGATAGTTCATCTGCAGCTTATCCGGGCTTTCCGTGGAATAGCCGCCCTTGACCATGCCGTTGTGACCGGCCACGGTGGCACTGATCTCAATGGAGGAGTCCAGCACCGTTTTGATCACGGCGTAATTGGTTCCCACCTGGGAAACCAGGCCTACTAACTCGCCGTTGGCCGTCACCGCGCACATATCCTTTTCAATGCCGGAGTTGGTGCCCTTGTTGACGGTAATGGTATTGGACCAGTCGTTGGAGCTCCAGGCAATGATATAGCCGTCCACAAAGGTATACTGCTCATCACTTTCCGCCAAATTCAGCAGCGCACGCAGACGCTCATTCTCCTTGGCGATGGCACTGGCATTCCGGGCATCGTCCTGAATGTCCGCCAACTGCTTTTTCAGGGCCTCGTTTTCCGCTGCCAGGGACTCATAATTGAACATATAATCATACAGCCGCTGGGCCTGGTCCGTCAGGCGGCTGACGCCGGTGCGGATGGGGGTCAGCACCCCCTGCACCACCATATCCGGCAGGCTCAGCCCTGTCAGGCCGCTGATCAGAGCCAGCACCGCTGCCAGCAGCAGAACTACCACCAAAACCACCCGGACACGGGTAGAAAAATAATGCTTCATTGTTGCTCCTCCATCAGCTCCGGAACCATGCTCTGCAGCACCTGCACCAGCCGGCACACAGGCAGTCCCACCACATTGTAATAATCTCCGCTGAGCTTTTCCGCGAACAGGGCAGCACCGCCCTGAATTCCGTAGGCACCGGCCTTGTCCATAGGCTCGCCGGAGTCCACATACCGGTCAATTTCCTGCCGGCTCAGGCTGCGGAAGGTCACATCCGTAATTTCCGTACAGGTGTGGCATTGCTCGCCCCACAGCACCGTCAGTCCGGTCATCACCTGATGGGTCCGTCCGGAAAGCCTTTCCAGCATTTGGCAGGCTTCCTCCCGGCAGTGGGGTTTTCCCATCACACTGCCGTCACAGACCACGATGGTATCCGCGGCGATCACCACCTGATCTTCCTGCCGGGGCGTGGCCTCCGCCTTTCTGCGGCTGACCAGTGCCACCTGCTGCTCCGGCGGCGCACCGGGGTCCATGGTTTCGTCCGCCTGGGAAACGCAGACCTCAAAGGGAATATTTAACAGACTTAACAGCTCCCTCCGCCGGGGAGACTGGGATGCAAGTATCAGTTTCATTTGTTTCATCCATTCATCACTTTTCACTTATTCTACGCCCCGTAGGTAAAGGCCACGGGTGCAGGCACCCGGATCAAAGGGACGGGGGTTTTGGACGGAGGCCATCACCTGATCCACCTCCCGGGGATTTTCCGTCGTAAAGTACACACGGGTGGCCCACAGGCCCAGCCGTGCCAGGTCCTCCTGCCGATCCAGCCAGCTCAGCTTTTTGCCGTTGAGCAGCACACTGCGGCAGGATGCGCCATCCCGGATCACCGGGAATTCCGCACCGGTCTTATCCGTCAGCTTGGTTGCAGACAGATGGCAGGTGCAGTTGCCGGTGCGACCCCGGATCAGGCAGTTTTCCGTCACCATCAACGGCAGCCGCCCGTAGCACAGGATCTCACAGGGCACCGCCTTGCTCACATCCCGGATCTGGGGCAGAGTCATTTCAAAGCTCAGGCAGGCAGAGCGCAATTGCAGGTCACGCAGGGCGTTGACCGCGCCGGAATTGTACAAATTCAGGCCAAAGTCGCCACGGATCTGCATACCGGCCTCCTGGGCCGGGATCACCAGGCCCAAATTGCCCAGCAGGACTTCCTCCACACCGGCCAGCTTCACCGCCTGCATATCCCGGATCAGACCGGGGATCTCCCCGTCGTGGGCGATCCTGGGCAGCACGGCACAAACCTTCACATACCGGGTCACGTCCTTGCACAGGTCCCGGTCCGCCGTCAAAATGTGCAGCGGCACATACAAAAGGGCCGGACGGGATTTGAGCAGCGATACGGTGATCTGCTCCCGGGTGGTGACCTGAACGGTCAGCTCCGGATGGCGGCGCAGACCGGGGAAGGTGACAAACTTTTGGGGTCTGCCCACAGCCGGAGTCTCCCGGCGTGCCCGCTGGGCGGTGAGCATATTCAGCACCTCCCGGCGCATAGCGTTGATGGCCGCGGCGGACAGGGTCATTCCCGGCTGGATCCGGGCCTGGACCTGGGTGCAGTAGTAAGGCGTTCCGCCGGTTTTACACAGCCGCTCCGCAAGGGCCTGCTCTGTCAGGTCAAAGGCACGGGCCTGCTCTGCCCCCGGACCGTTAACGGTACATACCCGTCCTTCCGGATCCCGGACCGCCAGGCGGCAGCCCTCCTGCCGGACCTCCATCTCCATGGTCACCGGCACACGGGGCTTTTCCGTGGACTCGTAGCTTTGCCGGACCTGACGGCACCAGGCACTGTTTTCGGCGTTTTCCTCCCGGATGCCGAACATATCGCCGCCGGTGCGGTCCATATAGTAGCCGTCTGTAAAGCCCTGACGGTTAAAAGCCATATGCAGCGTATCCATCATTTCCCGGGTGACCCCGGCACTTTCCGCGGCCTTGCTGTAAACATCGGTGACCGCGGCTACGTACTCCGGCCGTTTCATCCGGCCTTCCAGCTTCACGGAAGCCACACCCATGGCCTCCAGCTCCTGCAATTGCCGCACCAGGCAGTTGTCCTTCAGGCTCAGGGGGTAACGGTTCTGCCACCGGTCGTAGCCGTAGCTTTGACGGCAGGGCTGGGCGCAGCGTCCCCGGTTGCCGGACCGTCCGCCAATGGCGGCAGACAGGTAGCACTGGCCGGAATATCCCATGCACAGGGCTCCGTGGGCAAACACCTCGATCTCAATGGGAGAGTTGGCGCAGATGAAGCGGATCTCCTCCCGGCTCAGCTCCCGGCTGAGGACCACCCGTTTCAGGCCCCAGCCCGCGCACAGCCGCACGCCGGGCAGAGAATGGACCGTCATTTGGGTGGAGCCGTGGATGGGAATGTGGGGGGCAATGGCCTTGCACTGCCGCAGTACGCCCAGATCCTGCACGATAAAGGCATCCACGCCGCTTAACGCAGCGTGACGGATCAGCTTTGTCAGCTCCGGCATTTCCCGGTCAGAGACCAGTGTATTGAGTGTCAGGTGCACCGCAACGCCCCGGACGTGGCAGTACTTGACTGCCTCTACCAGACCCTCCGGTGTAAAGTTTTTCGCGCTTTGCCGGGCATTAAACATGCCGCAGCCTAAATAGACGGCATTGGCGCCGTTCTGTACCGCCGCACGCAGAGCCTCCATGGACCCTGCCGGCGCTAAAATTTCCAACATAGGTTTCTTTCTCCAATCTATGAAAAGTGGGCCTTCTACCCCACCATATAGCTTCTTGCATTATAGCACATCTTCCATCGGAGTTCTACCCTGTTTTCTGATTTTTATCAGTTTTTTTCGCGCAGAGCCGTCCGCAGTTGAAATATCTGTTTTCAGGTCTTGTGAAATGAAAAAAAATAGTATATAATATGTTGACGCCAAAAAGGAAGGAGGGGTTTTGCCGTGGCAATGGATGCCGAAGAACTGAAAAGAAGACGGCAGGAGCGTAAGGCTCAGCGGCAGCAGGCGCGAAAAAGACTGACTGTTCGGCTTTGTATTGCCGGGGTGATCCTTCTTCTGTGCGCGGTGCTGATCATCGGCTTTGCAAGCCGGTCTCGGCAGGAGCCTTCGAACACCCCCACTGTGCCGCCGCAAACCACGCTGCCGACGCAGCCGGAGGAAACACTGCCGGATGAAACGCAGCCGCCGGTGACCGTGATCCATTTTGCCGCCGCCGGTGATCTGAATGTTACGGAAAAGGTGGTCGCCTCCGGTGATGCCGCCTACGACTATACCCAAACCTTTCTGGATGTGGCCTATCTGCTGGCCGACGCGGATCTTGCCTGTGTCAACTTTGAAGGCAACCTGTGCGGCGCGCCCTACGGCAGCAACGCCTCCGCACCCCAGTCCATGATGACGGCCCTGAAAAGCGCCGGTGTGGATATGATCCAGCTTGCCAACTCCTACTCCATCAACCGGGGCGTTTCCGGTCTGATCACCACCATCGACAGTGTTTATCAGGCAGGCATGGAGCCGGTGGGCGTATTTCAGGATCAGGCAGATTACAATCGTAAGCAGGGCTTTTCCCTGTTTGAAGTAGAGGGTGTCCGTGTGGCCGTGGTGTCCTTCACCAAGGGTATGGACGGCACCACCCTGCCCCCCGGCAACGAGCACTGCGTCAATGTGCTCTACACCGATTACGACAGCACCTACCAAAAGGTAGACAAGCAGCGCATCACACAGGTGCTGGACAACGTAGCCAAGGCCCAGCCGGATATTACCATCGCCCTGCTCCACTGGGGCAGCGAATACAACGACACCGTCAGCAAATCCCAGCAATCCATCACCAGCCTGATGCATGAGCTGGGGGTCGATGCCATCATCGGCACCCATTCCCACTATGTACAGCAGGTGGAATTTGACCCGGAGCAAGGCACCTTGGTGGCCTACTCCCTGGGTGATTTCATCGGAGACGCGGAACGCTCCGGCTCCGAGTATTCCATCATTTTAGACCTGGAGATCACCAAGGACAACCTGACAGGCACCGCCTCCATCACCGGCTACGATTACACCCCCGTCTTCACCGTTGCCGAGGAGGGCAAGCCCCTGCGTGTGGTGCGGATCGCGGAAGCGGTCGAGGCCTGGGAGGATGGCTTTATGGACACCGTCACCCAGCAGACCTACGAAAAAATGACCTATGCCCTGACCCGGGCAAAAGAACGGGTGGAAGGAAAATAAATAACCCCGGCAGGACCGGGATACATACAGGAGGAATTATTATGAACGTTTTGGTAACCGGCGGTGCCGGCTATATCGGCTCTCACACCTGCGTGGAGCTGCTGAACGAAGGCTACGGCGTTGTAGTCGTGGACAATCTGTGCAACTCCAACGCGGAGAGCCTGAACCGGGTGGAACAGCTCACCGGCAAAAAGGTGAAGTTCTACGAAGGCGACGTCCGGGACGAAAAGCTGATGCAGAAGATCTTCGCGGAAAACGAGCTGGGCTGCGTCATCCACTTTGCCGGCCTGAAGGCCGTGGGCGAAAGTGTGGCGAAGCCCTGGGAGTACTATGATAACAACCTCAATTCCACCTTGGTGCTGACCAAGGTCATGCGCCAGGCCGGGATGCAGAACATCATCTTCTCCTCCTCCGCCACCGTCTACACCGCAGACAACGAAATGCCGCTGCGTGAGACCAGCAACACCGGCCACTGCACCAACCCCTACGGCTGGACCAAGTATATGACCGAGCAGATCCTCTCCGGCATGGCCCACGCTGACGAAAACTGGGGCATCGTGTTGCTGCGCTACTTTAACCCCATCGGTGCCCACGCCTCCGGCCGGATCGGTGAGGACCCCAGAGGTATTCCCAACAATCTGATGCCCTACATCACCCAGGTGGCCATCGGCCGCCGGGAAAAGCTCAGCATTTTCGGCAACGATTACGACACCCCCGACGGCACCGGTGTCCGGGACTACATCCATGTGGTGGACCTGGCCAAGGGTCATGTAGCCGCCGTCAAGTACGTGGAGTCCCACAAGGGCTGCGATGTGTTCAACCTGGGTACC
>JAFSET010000085.1 GCA_017435615.1 Oscillospiraceae bacterium
ACTTACCACAGCCGGAAGGACCGACCAGAACGATGAATTCCTTGTCGGCGATCTCCAGATTGAACTCCTGAACGGCAACAACGCCTTGCTCAGTGATCTGCAGATTGACCTTCTTCTCGGGCTCGACGTACTCGCCACTCTTCTTCAGCTTACGCTCCATTTTCTTGGTGGCTTTGACATCATCGCTGTTGTGGGGGTAGATCTTCTTGATGTTTCTCAGGGACAAACTTGCCATAATGCACGACTCTAAGCATACCGACTCCTCGCATATGCTCTCACGAACGCCGGGTAAAACAACGAACGCTTTACGACAGGTCTCCACACTGCCGCACCGTGAGTCAGACGGGGTTTACTTTTCCTCCTTTTGTGACGCATAGAGCCTAATATGTGGAGTAGACACCATACGCCCGGATGCTAATATACTACCACAGTGCAACAGAAATTGCAATAGGTATTTCTGCCGGAAATTGTAAATATTATTTGTATAAGTTGACAATTCCTTCTGCTGCCGTTACAATAAAACAAAAAGGAGGTTATTACCATGGAATACATTTGGAAAGACAGAATGCGCCGTCTCGGCCTGCCCCTGAGCTTTACCCGCTATGCCTTGTCCGAGGACCGGCTGTTTTTATCCGTCGGCTTTCTGAACATTAAGGATGAAGAGGTTTTGCTGTACCGTATCCGGGATATCAATTCCTCCCGGACCCTGTGGCAGCGGTTATGTGGCGTCGGCACCATTTCGGTTGTCTCCTCCGATAAGACCATGCCTACCCTGGTCCTGAAGAACATCAAAAAGCCTCTGTATGTAAAGGAGCTGCTCCATCAGCAGGTAGAGGAAATGAAGATCGCACGTAAGGTCCGTTTGGGCGAGATCATGACCGACGATGACGGCTGTGACCATGATCTGGACGGCGACGGCGAGATCGATGTGGATGCAGACAATTAAAAACCATCATAAAAGGGTCTGTTGCAAATTGCTGCAACAGATCCTTCATTTTTGTCAAAAAACCTGTTTTTTGACAAGCTGAAGAGGTCAAAGGAGCCGACAAGTCAAAACACCTTGCGCAGCAAGGCGTTTCATACGCTCCCCCCAGTTTTGCTTTCAGCGAAACATCCCTCCTCACAACTGCGAGGGGGCAAGGGATGGACCTGATTTGAATCATTGTATTTTGACGGTTTGGGGGTTCTCTGACGCCCTGACAATTGGGGGTACGGCTGCACCCCCAATTGTTTATTTCTTTACCGGAGCAAGCTCATTGTACATAGTAAAGCCCAGGATCAGCACGCCGCCAAGGGCCTGCCAAGGACTCATATGCTCCCCCAAAACCGTCACCGACAGCACCACCGCCAAAAGCGGATCGATGTAGCTTAAAATAGCGGCCTTTTGTCCGGGCAGCTCTTTCAGGGAGGAAAAAATACAGACAGTAGGCAACGCCGGTATGCACCAGGCCCACCACCAGCAGGCAGACCCAGCCGATGCTGTCAAGGCTGCCCAACGTCACACCGCCGGTACAGGCAACATAGGGCACCAGCACCGCAACGGCCGATAGGAACTGGAGGAAGGTTCTGTGCAGGCCTTCCACATTTTTGATGTATTTGTTCAGCAGGATCACAGTGGCGTACAGGCAAGCCGCGCCCAGGCCAAAGCCGATACCCACCAAATGATTGCTCCCGGCGCCTAAATCGCCCAATCCGGTGATCAGCACCAGCCCAACGGTGGACATGCCAAAGCACAGCCACTGCCGGGCACCCATCTTTTCCCGGAACAGGATCGGACAGGCCAGTGTCACCAGAACCGGCGCAAAATAATAACTCAAGGTCGCAACGGACACCGTGGTGTAGTTGTAGGCTTCAAACAGCAAGATCCAGTTAAAGCCCATAGCGCAGCCGGACAGAAGCAAAACAGGAAGTTCCTTTTTGATCTGCCGAAAAGGTATTTTCTGCCGGGTAACCAGCAAAAACAGACCGATCAGCACTGCTGCCATAATGGCTCTGTACAGTGCCAGTTCCCCGGAGGAGACACCGATCTTGCGTACAAACAGTCCCAATGTTCCGAAAATGACCATTGCGGCAATATTCATCAGCCGGGCAATATTTTGATTATGCATAACGAGCACCCTTTCACAGGAAACGATTGCCAAAGGCTTACAACATTGGGAAGAATTGGATACAAAGCTGCTCAAAAAAACGACCGTCCCGGAATGAATTTTATTTCACTTTCAACGTTGCCACAGCGGAATGCACCACATTGCCATACTTGTCTGTGATGACACAGCGGTACTGGTAGCCGTTTCTTGCGGCGGTGACCGGCACCTTCAGGGTAGCGGTCTTGTTGCCGGTGGCGGAGGCTTTCTTCCAGGTGCCTTTGGCAGAAGTACGGTACTGCCACTGATAGGTAAGGCCCGTACCCTTGGCAACCACTTTAAACGTGGCGGTTTTACCCTTGGCCAGTGTCACGGAGGAGGGCTGGGTAGTGATCTTCAAGGTCACGATCTTTAAAGTGGCGGCATTGGAGTAGATCACATTGCCGTACTGATCCGTGATCTTACAGCGGTACTGGTAGCCGTTCCGTGTGGCAGTAGCAGGAACAGACACAGTTGCCGTCTTATTGCCCGTTGCAGATGCGTTTTTCCAGGAACCCTTGGAGGATGTACGGTACTGCCACTGGTATTTCAGTCCTGTGCCGGATACCTTGACAGTAAACTTTGCAGTCTTACCGGCAGGCAAATACTTATTTGCAGGCTGAGTAGTGACCTTCAACGTCACCACCTTCAAGGTTGCGGCATTGGAGTATACCACACGGCTTTCCTGATCGGTAACCTTGCAGCGGTACTGATAGCCATTGCGGGTAGCCGTAACCGGTACACTCAGTGTAGCCGTCTTATTCCCGGTAGCCGTGGTATTCTTCCAGCTACCCTTTGCAGAAGCGCGGTACTGCCACTGATAGGTTAATCCCTCACCGGTAGCCTTAACCGTAAACTTCGCAGTCTTTCCGGCAGGCAAGTATTTGTTTTCAGGCTGTGTCTTGATACCAAACACTGACAGCTCTGCAAAATCTGTGTAAACCTCTAATCCGAAACCGTCAGTGATCTTACACCGATACTGATAGCCATTCCGTGCTGTCGTTACAGGTACCGTTAACACAGAAGTTTTGTTGCCGCTGGCAGAGGCATTTTTCCATTCTCCGTTTGCAGAAGTCCTATATTGCCACTGATATGCCAAACTGCCTCCGGTCGCTAAAACAGTTAACTTTACATTATTCCCTGCCACTGCATTTTGATCCATGGGATGGGTTTTGATAACAGTCGGAATGTAGTTTGCATGAATGGTCGCATCCGCCAAACTATAGTTGTTGTCACCGATTGTAATTCCGCTCCACTGTTCCGGTGTGCCGGTGTAATAGATATCCTCAATCAAACAATTATGGAATACTCCAGTTCCAATGCTAACGACACTGTCCGGAATGACCATTGAAGATAAATTGCAGCAATAGCTAAACGCGCCACTATCAATGGTGATTAAGCCTTTTGGAAGAATAAGGGCAGTCATCAATAAGCAATTATCGAATGCGTCAGAAATCTCTATAACACCGTCAGGTACAGTATAGCTGCCGGATAACGATCTTGGTGCGCAGTGCAAAACTGTTTTATCCTTGTTAAAAAGAACACCGTAGCTGTCACTGCTAAAGCAGGCGTTATT
Organism: Oscillospiraceae bacterium; assembly: GCA_017435615.1. GTDB lineage: Bacteria > Bacillota > Clostridia > Oscillospirales > Oscillospiraceae > Faecousia. Next base: position 3,700 of record JAFSET010000085.1, read on the forward strand.
GACACCAACCAATATTTCCGTAAGGTTCCGGCACGCCGAAAAAACACCGTATCCCATACCGGTTAAACCGTCACCGATGCGTATCGATGTCAGGCTGTTGCAACCGGAAAATGCTCGGTTTCCAATATGTTTCACTCCGTCTGGAACCACAACCGTGCATAGCGCCGAACAGGATGCGCATGCGCTGTATCCAATTATTTTAGTGTCCTTATGTATGGTAATGGAGGTTATATTTTCTGATGTCGTGTCCATCAGTACAAGATGGGGATTTTCTTCATTGCCAAGATATTTACCGGTATCCCAGATATGATATACAAGGTTAGGACAGTCTCGGAACGCCCAATCCCCGATACTTGTCACACTGTTTCCAATTGAAACAGAAGTAAGACGGAAACATTCCCTAAATGCAAAGTCTCCAATGCTTGTTACACTGTTACCGATGATTACGGAGGTCAGCGAGTTACTTCCAGTAAATGCTTTATCTCCAATAGCGGTTACGGGGTAGCCTTCGATGGTGGCCGGGATGATCAGTTCACCGGAGGCGGTTTCGTCGCAGTCCGTGATGGTTACTTCGCCGTTCACGATCTCGTAGGACAGGCACTCAGGGACGGTTTCCTGGGGAACCGTCGTGGCAGGCTCCGTCACAGGGTCTGTGGCAGGTTCCGTTGCAGGCTCTGTGGTAGGTTTGGTGGTTGAGGGAGTACCGGGAATCATCGGCAGTTCGATGGGGCCCCGGTTTGCTGCGGCATGAACCGGCAAAGCCAGCACCAAAACCATCATAAATACCAGCACCAACGCCAATAAGCCGCCGTTTTTCAAAAATCCTCTCATAATTTTCCCTCCGGTCATTAAACATTAAACAGGAAGTTCACGATGTCGCCGTCTTTCATGATATATTCCTTGCCCTCGCTGCGGACCTTGCCCTGGCTCTTGGCGTTGGCCATGGTGCCGCACTCCTTCATATCGTTAAAGGCAATGACCTCTGCGCGGATAAAGCCACGCTCAAAGTCGGTGTGGATCTTACCGGCAGCCTGAGGTGCTTTTGTGCCATTCTTAATGGTCCAGGCACGGCACTCGTCAGAGCCGGCTGTCAGGAAGGAGATCAGGCCGAGCAGCGCATAGGAGCTGCGAATCAGCTTGTCCAGGCCGGATTCGTTCACCCCCAGCTCTTCCATAAACATAGCCTTTTCCTCGGGATCGTCCAACTCCGCAATGTCTGCCTCCAGCTTGGCGCAGATGGGAATGAGCTGACTGCCCTCGGAGGCTGCCAAATCCTTCACCGCCATATAATGCCGGTTGTTTTCCGGCTCATTGATCTCGTTTTCCGCCAAATTGGCCACATAAATGGTCTTTTTCAGGGTCAACAGGTCACTGGTGCCGATCAGGGCCATATCCTCCGAATCGGCGTCGAAGGTCCGGGCCAGCTTACCTTCGTTCAGGTGCTTCAAAAGCTCGCTGAACAGCTCTGCCTCACGCAGAAACTTCTTGTCACCCTTGGCGGCCTTTTGGGCCTTGTCGATCCGGCGCTCCACCATTTCAATGTCCGCCATCACCAGCTCCAGGTTGATGATCTCAATATCACGAAGCGGATCCGTGCTGCCCTCCACATGGGTCACATTGGAGTCATCAAAGCAGCGGACCACGTGGACGATTGCGTCAGTGGTGCGGATGTTAGACAAAAATTTGTTGCCCAGGCCCTCACCCTTGGAAGCACCCTTCACCAAGCCTGCGATATCCACAAACTCGATCACCGCCGGGGTGGTCTTCTTGGGCTGATGGAAATCCGACAGCCACTGCAGCCGTTCATCCGGCACACTCACCACACCCACATTGGGGTCGATGGTGCAAAACGCATAGTTATCCGCCGGCACACCGGCATTGGTAATGGCATTAAACAAAGTAGACTTGCCAACATTGGGCAAACCAACAATTCCTAATTTCATAATGTATTTAACTCCTTATCATTTCTTTCTGGCATAGATCCGGGCAAGGCCGCCTTCGCTGGTTTCACGGAAGCGGTGGTTCAGGTTGATGCCTGTTTCATGCATGGCTCGACAGACCATATCATAGCTGATATTTCTGGAGCCTGTGAGGAAATAACTGAGGTTACAGGCATTCATAGCACGCATAGCCGCCACGGCGTTACGCTCGATACAGGGAATTTGCACCAGGCCGCAGATGGGGTCACAGGTCAGGCCCAAATGGTGCTCCATCGCCACCTCAGCGGCGTACTCCACCTGGTCCAAATCCTGGTCATACAGCTCTGCCAGGGCCGCGGCCGCCATGGAACAGGCGGTGCCGATCTCTGCCTGGCAGCCACATTCCGCGCCGGAAATGGAGGCGTTGCGCTTGGTCAGGCTGCCGATAATACCGGCAGTTGCCAAACCGCGCAGGATCTGCTCATCGGTATAGTTTCTGGTATCCTGGGCATATTTCAGCACCGCAGGCAGCACGCCGCAGGCTCCGCAGGTCGGTGCGGTCACCACAGTACCGTTATCCGCATTTTGCTCTGCCACTGCGTAGGCATAGGCGGCGATCTGCTGGAATTCCTTCAAAGCGTGCAGGTCTTCCTGAGGCTCCTGCTCATACAGATACTTGGCTTTGCGCTGGACATTCAAACCGCCGGGCAAGGTGCCGGTTGCGGCAAGGCCGTCGGCAATGGACTGCTTCATGGTCTGCCAAACCTGGGCCAAAAATTCCCAAATTTCCTCGCCCTCATTCAGCTCCACATAGTCCGACAGCTTGTGAATATACCGCCATTTGCAGAAATCCGCAATTTCCGCAAAGGAGTTCTCCGGATACACATCCGGGCTGTCCAGCGTTTTTTCACCGGGCACACGGATATCACCGCCGCCAATGGACTCGATCCGCAGACTGCCCAGCTTTTCCTCTCCGGAGAAAGCAATCAGGTCCATGGTATTGGGGTGGCTGTCCGGCAGCACTTCCTTGGAAAACTCGATCTCCACAGGCTTGGGATCCAAGACCTGGCGAATCACCCGGTCTGTGCCGTGGCCTACGCCGGTTTTACTCAGAGAGCCGTACAGGATCACCTGAAACCGGTCCGCCTGAGGATATAAGCTTTTAAAATGCTCTGCCGCCCGTTCCGGTCCCATAGTATGGGAGGAGGATGGGCCTTTTCCGATTTTATAGATCTCGCGGATGGATTTCATAAAAAGCCTCCGTTCTTGCCAGGTTGTATGACAAAAGTCCATACAACGCCATTTTCCATTTTATTATAGCATAAATTTCTGATCTTGCAACTGTAACCGCTAAAATAGTTTTAGGGTCTGCTGCACGTTTTGATATGCAGCAGACCCTATGACATTAACCGTAAATAGATTTTCTTGCGCCCTCGATCAAATCGTGGGCATTGTTATACATGATGTCTTCAATATCCTGACGGGACAAGCCCAATTTTTCCGCAACACGCTTAAAGGAGAGCAGCTCCTCGTAGGCAAAGAAAGTGATCTTCTCCCCTTCCTCCGGGCTGACCTCACGCATATGGGGATCGCCGCCTAAGTCACCGTACATTCCGGGAGGCACCAGATTGATGTAGGTGCCATTTTCCTGAATTCGGTGAGTCCGCAGCCGCAAAATGGGCATATCCAGGCCAAACATCAAATGCTTGGGTCCGGCATGGCGCAAACAAGCCTCAATGGCTTCATCACAGCAATTGGCACAGAAATCATACATCAGGTCCGGGTACCGGTCCAGCGTATCAAAGGCATTTCCGATGTCCGACTGCACATAGGCTCTGCCGATGTGGGCTATGATCAGGCGGATATTGGGAAATTCCTCCTTGATCTGCGCGATCTGCGCCAGGTTGACCGGATCCTTCAGCCGTCCGTTTCTGGGAATGTGAAGCATCACAATGCCGCCCAGCTTGTCCAAAACCGCCAACTGGTGCTTGGGGAAAAAGTCGAAAATACGCACCTCAGGGCCGGGAATATACTTGGGGCTCAGGCTCAGATAGGACTTGACACCCAAAAATCCGCCCTCACGGATGTGCTTTTCCACTTCCTCGGCAGTTTCACTGGGATGGGAAAAGTACAGCGCAGGCCAGCCGGTCAGCTTGGAGCTTTGGGCCACATACTGATTGTTGCCATCCCCTTCTCCGTTGGCGAAAAACAGGGCAGACACACTTTTCCCGGGAAATAACAGCTCATAGGTCTCCTGCAAATGCTCAATGGGATCATCCTTTGCCACCACCCGTGTCCAGGTGACGGTACGCTTCGGCTCGTTGGGGTCAACCACACGCAGATGATCCAGCCACACATGGGCGTGGACATCAATGATCCGCTCCGGCAGGAAATCCTTCAGCTCCTGCTCGTAAATACGCCTGTCGTTGGCAGTCACTTCAAAAAGTGCCATAATTCTACTCCTTAAAACTCGATCAGGTCCATGGGGGCAATGGGACGGGCCATATCCTCGCTGACATAAATGGTGCCCTTTGTAAGCTGATAGATGGAGGCAGGCACCTCTTTGCACACCGGTCCGTAAAGCTGCAGACGGGAGATCATACGCTCCCAGGAGCTGTAGCCGCCGCAGAAGCCCAGGTCGTGACGCTCCAGGTGATCCCGGGCGTGCATCACGTCACGGGGACCGATGGAAACGGAGTAGCAGGGTGTGTGGTACACATCACCGGAGCCGTAGCCCATGGAGTTTTGGATAATGGTCAGCCGGTGGTTGTCCACAAAGCCTGCAGGCAGGGTCAAAAACTCTTCCAGGGTGTCAGCCTTGAATTTCTTGGTTGCCGGGTCGATAAAGGCAGTATGGCCCACCCAGCCGGTAGCGGAAATGATCAGGTCCGCACCGCCGTTACCGGTCTCGTCGATCAAATCGGAATAATGGCCGATGTTTTCGTTGGTATAGTAATGCATCTGAGCCAGCGGAGGACGCAGATCCTCACGGAATTGCAGATAGAACTCCTCCAGGAACCGGCCACCCAGGGACGGACCGTAGCTGATGGGGGCCACATTGCCGTCCTCGTCGGCCCACTCATCCATACAAAACGCGTGGATGTTCCGGCCGCTGATGTTAAAGCGGTTACACATCTGCACAGCGGCAGTATAAATGTTTCTCCAGGAGTTGGGGAACACGATTACGGTCTTTTTATCCTCCACATCGGAGCGGCGGATCCAGTTGAACAGCTCGGCGGTAACGGCGCTGCTGGGATGGGGTACCACCCGAACGCTGTAGCCGTTTTCGTTGGTGATCTCCATTTCCTCCCGGCGCATATTCCGGCAGTACTCCAAAACCTTTTGATCCTGGGTAGGAAGCCAGGCAGAGGGCGCAAAATCAAATACACTTCTATTCATTATTTTCCCTCCTCCTGTTTTCTGATCGCGTCAATTCTTGCTGCAAGGGCATCTTCGTCGCCATGATAGCTGCCACAGGTGGCTACTTCCTCGGAAACATAGCACACGCCGGACATCAGGCGCATCATAGAGCCGATATTATTGGGGCCGATGGGCGCAAACAGGCTCAGCTGCAGGCCCGGCTTCTGCTGCACGGCAGATCCGCCGCAGGCGGCCAGGAACTGCAAATGAACACGGTCCTTTGCCTGGGCAATATCCCGGGGACCGATGGTGACTGCACAGGGAGGCACATTGCCGATATCACCGGAGCAGCCAAACATACCTCTCAGGGAGTCCATGGCAATGGTCTCGGGCATGGGAGTAACATAGCGGCTGCCCATCTGCATCAATTGCTCCATGGTGTCTGCCGGGAAGGTTTCTGCATCAATGGCACCAATGCCGCCGCAACGGGACATGGTGGTATAAACCACATCAGCACCGCCTTCTGCGGCGATCATATCGGAATAGCTTTCAATATTGCTGTCTGTCCAGAAGTGGATCTGCTCCATAGGCATCCGCAGAGCGCCGTCCAGCCGATTATAGAAATAGCGCATAAAGTGACCGCTGCGGCTGTAGGGACTGTTCCAGGGGGCAACCTGTCCTTTTTCGTTGGCATACTCGTACAGGAAAAATACATGGACATTCCGGCAGCTTACACGGTACTTGTTCAGCACCTCCGCCAGGGAAATAAACACTGCGTTTTCCGGGCTGGGCAGGATCATAACCAGCTTTTGATCGTTGTCATCCGAAAACTTGATGCGATAGAACAGGTCCGTGGTGAAATAGTTATGTACATCCCACACCACCTGAACGTCAAAGTCCGGATGCTCGTACACCTTGCCCTGATGGGCCTTAATGTCTGTCAGCATTGCCCGATCCAAGTCCTCCTGGGCAAACTTAGGCAGCCAGGGGGCCGGAGCAAAGGTAAATTTGGAAATAAATGCCATACTGCACCTCCTATTTAATCTCGGTTTCATTATAAAGCTTTTCCCTTCCAATGCAATAGATAATCGTTTTTTCTTCTTATACTTTTGTACTATCCTCATACAGAAAGTGTCCAAAATTATATTTCCTGTCGACATTTTTTTCTTGTATCCCATGTGAAAAACAAGTAAAGTATTGTCGGCGGTCATTTTTCCCCAAATGCGACAAGCCGCCAAAAGCCGCCGCTGTGTTCCCCCACAGCGGCGGCTTTATGATCTAATCCCAGAGCTATATCAACTGTACAGCACCGTAGGGCAGGGGCTTGCTCCCACCGCCCGCCCAATATTTTGCAGGCAAAATATTGGGATTTTCACAAAAAAATCATAGGCAATCGTCTTGCGACGATGTGATTTTGTTTGCAAAATCACCGGGCGGCGAAACGCCGCCCCAACGAGTAGAACAAAAACGGGGGGGATCAATATAGATTACGCCTTTTCGATCAGGGTGCGGATATCCTCCGGGGTATATTCGTACACCGTGTCGCAGAACTGGCACTCCACCGGGAAGGTCTTCCCCTCCTCCATGATCTCCGTCAGTTCTTTTTTGCCCAGGCTGATCAAGGCTCCGGAGACCCGTTCCCGGCTGCAATAGCATTTATAAGAAATCTCCGTCTTTTCCATAAAGACGATACCCAAATCACCGCAGACCTGTCCCAAAATATCCTCCGGGGTCAGGCCCTGCTCCAGCATTGCGGTGACGGCACCGGCACGCTGAATTCCCTGCTCCAGCTTGTCGATGGTCTCCTCCGGCGCACCGGGCAGCAATTGCAGCAAATAGCCGCCTGCCACCTTAACCGAACAGTCCCGGTCCACCAGCACGCCCAGGGCGCAGGCGGTAGGGGTCTGCTCACTTTGGGCAAAATAGGCCGTCACATCGTCACCGATCTCGCCGGACACCAGCTCCACAGAGCCCACGTAAGGCTCCTTCATCTGCAGGTCCCGGATCACAGTCAGGGTGCCGTCTGTGCCCACTGTGGCACCCACATCCAGCTTGCCGGGGTATTTCTCCACCAAGGGTACATTGGGCTCATACACATAACCCCGGACATTGCCCACCGGATCGGAAACGCACACAATGCTGCCGATAGGGCCGCCGCCCTTGATCTGCAGCGTCATAGAGCCGTTATCCACCTTCTGCATATTGCCCATCATGGAGGCTGCCGTCAATGCCCGTCCAAAGGCCGCAGTGGCATTGGGGGTTGTTTTATGAATGGATGCGCCACGGCGCACGGTTTGAGTGGAGTCAATGGCAACGGCCTTGACAAAGCCGTCCATGCTCATACCACGCACAAGATAATCACTCATTTGATTTTTCCCTTCCTTGCTTTCAAATAGATCCTTTGTTCTCCGTCCCGGGGCTTTTCCAGCACCCGGTCACCAAATACTTCTATGGATGTAAAACCGGCTTCTTTCAGCCAAAGCGTCAGCATTTCGGCACTGTAGGCATATTCCTGATGCTCCTCAAAACTACGGACCCAAACATCGCCGTTGCGCTGAAACAGGTCCATGCCGTAGGACAGGATATTACTTGCTTCATCAAAATCCCCACGCCACACGCAGAAGGTATCCTCATTTTCATCCAGGAACACCTGTCCATCCATGGCCCGGAGCTTTTCGGGGGTATTCACATCGAAAATGAAGCAGCCGCCGGGATTTAGGGCCTTGTATATCCGGAAAATGGCCTGACGGCACTCATCCGGATCTGTGATGTAATCCAGTCCGTCTAAGGCACTGACCGCCAGATCAACGCCCCGGGGCAGATGCAGCCGCTGCAACGGCTGACAGACAAAGGTGGGGCGGTTTTGCATGTTCTGCGCCTTTTGGGCCGCAACGCAAAGCATATCCTCGGAAATGTCCACCCCTGTGACCCGCAGTCCCCTTTGTGCCAAACGGATGGCCACAGAGCCGGTGCCGCAGGCCAGGTCCGCTGCGGTACGGGGCTTTAACCCTTCCCTGTCCAAAAGCTGCATATAAAAGCCTACCACCGCATCATAATCCACGTCCAGGGTCAGGCTGTCATAGCTTTGCGCCAACGCGAAATAGGAATTCATGGCATCCTCCGAAAAATGAAATAAATTCAGGGAGTGTTTTGCAACACTCCCCGGATTTTACAAATTAGCGGTTGAAGATGCTGAAGATCTCGTCGATATCGCTGTTGTCGGTGGTCTTTCCGCCTTCCTCAGCCTTGGCTTCCTCAGCCTTAGCCTTCTGCTCAAAGCCGGTAGCAATAACGGTCACACGCATCTCGTCCTCGAAGGTCTCATCCCAGGTTGCACCGAAGATGATGTTTGCCTCGGGATTAGCGGCCTCCTGCACAATGCCGGCAGCGGTCTCCACATCGTCCAAGGTCAGCTCGGAGGAGCCGGTCACATTCACCAGCACGCCGGTAGCACCGTTGATGGAGGTCTCCAGCAGGGGGCTGGCCACAGCAGCCAGAGCAGCCTGCTCGGCCTTTTCACGGCCGGAAGCGGTGCCAACACCCATGTGGGCACGGCCAGCGTCCTTCATAACAGCGGAAACGTCAGCGAAGTCCAGGTTGATCACCACATTGCCGGCGTCACCAACCAACTCGGAGATAGAGGTAACAGCCTGCTTCAGCACATCGTCAGCAATGCCGAATGCGTTGGCAAAGGTGATCTTCTGATCGGTCACATACTTCAGCCGATCGTTGGGGATGATGACCAAAGAATCGACCTTGTCGGACAGGGCGTTGATGCCGCTCTCTGCCTGACGCATACGGTTGGCACCTTCAAACTTGAAGGGCTTGGTCACAACGCCGACGGTCAGGATACCGGCTTCATGAGCCAGGTCAGCCACGATGGGAGCCGCGCCGGTGCCGGTGCCGCCGCCCATACCGGCGGTGATGAATACCATGTCGGTGCCTTCCAGAATCTTGGCGATCTGCGCACGGCTCTCCTCAGCGGACTTCTGGCCCACCTCAGGCTTGGAGCCTGCGCCCATGCCGCCGGTGAGCTTCTCACCGATCTGGACTTTATTCTTACAAACGGACTTGTTCAGGTCCTGCTTGTCGGTATTGATAACCACGAATTCGACACCGTCAACACCGGCATCGATCATACGGTTGATAACGTTGTTGCCGGCACCGCCGACGCCGATCACTTTGATCTTAACAACGCGCTCCTGAAACATTTGAGACATCATGCAATCCTCCTATGTATGCATTTACAGGTGGGTACGCCCACTCTGCCCTTTTACAGTATTTCTTGTATATTCTACCGCTAAAATGTGATTTGGTCAATAGGCAATATTTGTTTTTCTCCAAAAATTTTGCATTTTTTTCGCGCAAGCATCAGGAAAACGGCGTGTATCCCACCTCTGTGGGCCAAAAAGTGAAGCTTGCATCCAGTGTTCCGGCGTCATAGGTGTCCATTTGGTCCACTGCCTGCTTCAGGGCATCGACCTTGCGATAGAGGTCTTTACTGTCACCCAGCAGCATTTGGAACCGGGTGCCGTACCACATTTGGATATCCTCCAGCTCGGTCACATCCAGGGAGGTGATCACACCCATCATGCCAACCTTTTCCATATTCTGCATAATCTGCAGCGCTGCCTGAAGACGCTCCCCGGCATACACGGTCACCGGGACTGTCTCTCCATCCTCGTCCGGCTCCTGCACCGGCTCATAGGCCGCCGCCTGGCTTCCCACCTCAGGGGCGGAAAGCTGAACGCCCAGGATCTTGGTATAATCCTCCGCGGAAGCGGCAGCGCACTGCTCAACGATCCGTCCGTCGGCGCTGATCAGCCACCACTCCCCGGCAGAATCCTCCACAGCATAAACAACTTCCAGCTCCGTCACCTGGATATGGACTGTATCCGGCAACTCTCTGCCGATACGCACATCCCGGATATAAGGCAGCTTGGACATAATATTGTCACTGATCCGTCCTTTACTCAGGGTCAGCAAATTTTCTCCGTCAACGATCCCACTGGCCTCACGGACCGCCCAGGGATCATATTTGACAGTGCCGGAAACGGTGATCTTCTCCTGGTCCACCTTGAAAAAGATGGACATACCGAACACCAATGCCAGCACCACCGCCGCCACCGTTGCCAGCCGCAGCAAAAAACGGTTGCGGTGAAACGGCTTGGGCTGGGTATAGACTGCGTCCTTTTGGCTTTTGGGACGTTGTCTTGTATTTTTTCTTTCTTTTGTTTTCATAAACTATCCTTTCGCCAGTGCCTGCATAATGGCACATACCCGTTCTGCCGAGTCCGGCACCACCATAGAGTGCAGCGCCTTCTGCATTTGCTCGCAGCGTTCTTTGTCGGAAGTGATGCTCATGACCTGGTCAAACAGCTCCTGAGCATTGCAGTCCTTTTCCAGGACCACCACTGCACCGCCGCTTTTTTCCAGCGCCCGGGCATTTTTTTCCTGATGATTGTCCGTCACATTGGGGGACGGAATTAAGATGCAGGGTGTTCCTGAGGCAGCGATCTCGTTGCAGGTGGATGCGCCGGCACGGCTGATCACCACATCCGCCGCCGCCATCACGGTGGGCATATTGTAAATATACTCCTGCATGGTAATAGCAGTTGCCTTCTCCAAATCCACACCCTTATCCTTCACAAGCTGAGGCATCCAGGGCCATCCGTAGGAGCCTACAGCGTGGATATGCTGAAAGGGAAAACCTGCCTGCTGCTCCAGCCGGAACAGCTCTGCCATGGCTTCATTCATAGCTTTAGCTCCCTGAGAGCCGAAGGTGGACACGATCACAGGCCGTTCGTCCAGAGAAAGCTCCTGACGGGCCTTTTGCTTTTCCGTGAAAATAAACTCCCGGCGGACGGGCATGCCAACCACCTCCACTTTGGAGGCATTTTTATAGTGCCGGATGCTTTCCGGGAAGCACACCATCACCCGGTCCACAAAGCCTGCGGCCATTTTGGTGGTCATGCCGGGCATAGCATTGGATTCGTGGACACAGGTGGGAATTCCCATCAGGTGACCGGCAAGCAGTGCCTGAAAGCTGGCATAGCCGCCGGTGCCTACGATCACGTCCGGCTTAAATTCCTTAAATATCTTCTTGCATTTGGCAACGCCCCGAACCGTGGCGCACACCGCTTTGATATTGCCCTTGAAGGCCTTGAAGCTTTTGCTGCGCCAAATGCCGTAGGCCGGTACGCAGATCAGCTTGTAGCCTGCCTTGGGCACCAGCTCCTGCTCCAGCTCATCTCCGCCGCCGATAAATAAAATTTGGCTGTCGGGATGGCGTTCTTTCCATATATTCGCTACGGCGATGGCCGGATTGATATGTCCGCCGGTTCCGCCGCAGGTAAATACCACATTCATAGGAACTCCTCCTGTTTTGCTGCCCGGTTTCGGTAACGGGAGATGCTTAATAGGATCCCCATCTCCCCCAAATTGACCGCCAGTGCCGTGCCGCCGTAAGAGAAAAACGGCAGTGCCACACCGGTGGAGGGCAATAAATTGGTCACCACGCCCATGTTCAGAATGGTCTGCACAGCAATTTGGGTGATCAGACCTGCTGCTAGAACGGTGGAAAACCGGTCCCTGGCTCTCAGGGCGATCCAGTAGCCACGCAGGATCAGGGCGCCGAACAGCGCAATGATCAACAGCGCCCCCACTAAGCCCAATTCTTCACAAACCACCGCAAAGATATAGTCATTATACTGAAAGGGCAGATACATATACTTCTGCTTGCTTTTGCCAAAGCCCAGACCGAACAGTCCGCCGGAGCCGATAGCATACAGCGATTGCAGGATCTGATAGCCGGTATTGCCCGGATCCTGCTCCGGGTGAAACCAGGCGGTGATCCGGTCACCGGCATAGCCCAACAGGCTCACATACACCACCACGAACACCACCGCCCCAGCGGCACCGGCCATCAGCCATTTGCCTCTGGTACCGGCCACGAACATCATCACCACCGCCACCATGCCCATCAGCATAATGGCAGAAAGATGCCGTTCCAGTGCCAGGGGTACCAAAATGCCCATCAGGGCCACGCCAAAGCCCAGCACGCCGTAGCGAAAGGTTTTGGCATCCTCTCCGAAGCCTCTTGTCAGCTTCGCAAACAGTAAAATCAGGGTAAATTTTGCAATCTCTGAGGGCTGAAATTGCAGCCCTGCAATGTTGATCCACCGCTTGGCCCCGTTGACCGTCTGCCCAAACAGCAGCACTAGCAGCAGCAACACAATGCTGCCAAAATACAACGGCCAGGCCATTTTCAACCAAAATTCCGCCGGGACCCGGCTGATCAGCGCCATCGCCACCAGGCCGATCACGGCGCATACCGCCTGCCGCTGCAAATAGCGTGTGGAGGATCGGTAGCCGGTGTCATAAAGGCTTTGGGCGCAGCTTGCAGAGTAGAGCATCGTCAGGCCCACCGCCAGCACCAGCAACAAGATCACAAGAAAAGGGATATCCACTGTTTCGCCTGCAAGCGTTCGCCTGCGGCGGTCCTCTTTGGCATACAGAGCTTTCCCTGCAGCCATATGGGGCTCCTTTCCCTTATTTGATGAAACAGCTCACGCCAAACCAGGCGATCAGGCACATCACGGCAGTGACGGCAGAGAAGACCAGTACGATCTTCTCTTCCTTCCAGCCGGACATCTCAAAATGATGATGGATGGGGGCCATCTTGAAGATCCGCTTGCCGTGGGTAGCCCGGAAATAGGCAAACTGGATCAGATCGGAGAGCACCTCCACCATATAAATAAAGCCAACCAGCACCAAAATCACCGGCATATCCAGGGCAAAGGCCAGGGCGCAGACCACGCCGCCCAAAAACAGGGAGCCGGTATCCCCCATAAAGACCTTGGCAGGATGCCAGTTGTAGAACAGATACGCCACCAGTCCGCCAAACAGGCTTGCAGGCAGCAGCGCCAGGTCCAGCATCCCCTTAGCAATAGCTGTGGCAGCGAAAAAGACCATAACCGGCAGCGTCACCGTGGCGCACAGGCCGTCAACGCCGTCGGTCAGGTTGACCGCATTAACGGTACCCACCATCACGAACATAGCAAAGAAGATGTAAAGGATCGGATGGATCTCGAAGGGCTTCTCCACAAAGGGGATGTACAGATTGCAAAGGCCGTTTTCATTGCAAAGCGTGCCGTTTTTATACAGCAAATACAGGTAGATCACGGAAACCACAAGCTGCAGCGCCATTTTCTGAAAAGCGGTCAGGCCCAGATCCCGTTTGAATTTGACCTTGAAGAAGTCATCCAAAAAGCCCACTAAGGCGAAGCACAGGGCAAAGCCCAGCACATAGAAAACCGTGTAGTCCTCAATGGTGATCAGGCTGACCAGCATGCAGATCAGCACAGCGCCGATGAACATCAGGCCGCCCATCAGGGGCGTACCGGCTTTGATGTTGTGCCAGGTTGGTCCGATCTCCCGGACAGACTGGCCGGCCTTCAGTGCCCGCAGCACAGGCAGCAAAATCAGTCCTAAAACGCCGGACAGGACTCCGCCGGCAATGGCTGTCAAAAGAATTCTTGTCATATGTTCGTCCTCCGCTTATTTCTCTGTTCCTGCCGTGAATTTCTCCAGGATCAGCTCCATTTTCATTCCCCGGGAGCCTTTGAACAGCACAACATCTCCGGGCTGTGCCAGCTTCAACAGGTCATCGGCCAGGGCATCCCGGTCGGTATAGTGGCTGGCATGGGTCATGCCTGACTGCAGAGCCCCTTGCAGCATATGCGCACACTGCGGTCCAAAGCACAGCAAAATATCGGCCTTTTGGGCGGCAAGCTGTCCTACCTGGGTGTGCGCCGTTTGGCTGTGGTCTCCCAGCTCCAGCATATCACCCAGCACGGCAATTTTCCGTCCAGGCCGGTTGCCCAGCACATGCAGCGCCGCAGCCATAGACTCCGGTCCTGCATTGTAGCAGTCGCTGATCACTGTGCAGCCGTGATGCTGGAAGATCTCCTGACGGCCCTGCATGGTTTGAAACGCACCCAGGCCCTTTTGGATATTTTCCGGACTCACGCCCAATTCCAGTCCTACGCTGACTGCTGCCAGGGCGTCGGACACATAGTGCATACCCTCCAGGGGCAGATGCACCGGGAATGCCCTCCGGTCATACGCCACCGTGAATTCAATGCCATCAGGTGTTTGGCGTACATCCTCACCCCTTACTGCGCACTGTGCAGAAGTACCAAAGTAAGAAACCGGCTGTTGCAAGCTGTCCTTTGCGCCCCACAGGTAGGCATCGTCACCGTAAAGCAGCAGCTTTCCGTCTTCGTCCATACCCTTGGTGATCTCCAGCTTGGCCCGGAGAATTCCCTCCTGAGAGCCTAAGTTTTCTATATGCATGGTACCGATGTTGATGATCACGCCAATATGAGGCTTTGCCATGCAGGACAGGTACTCAATTTCGCCAAAGTGGCTCATACCCATCTCCAGCACCAACGCTTCGGCGTCAGCGTCCATAGCCAGCACCGCTGCCGGCAGACCCAAATCGTTATTATGGTTTGCCGGGGTCTTGCAAACTTTATAGGTTGTTCCCAGCACCGCCGCGATCATTTCCTTGGTGGTGCTTTTGCCGACAGAGCCGGTGACGCCAATGATCTTGGCATCCATCTGCTTCAGCAGTCCTGCGGCGATCCTGCCCAGGGCGATCCGGGTGTCCTCCACCACGATGGCAGGGTAATCCCCGTCAGCATGGTTGCACAGCACTGCGGCAGCTCCCTTTTCCAGGGCTCCGGGAATAAAATCGTGACCGTCCCGGGCCGCCACCAGCGCAACAAAAAGCTGCCCCGGCTCCAGCTTTCGGGAGTCGATATTGGCACCTTCAAAGGTGACACGCGCATATTTGGGATCTACCCGGCCACCGCACCAGGCAGCCGCCTGCTCCAGGGAAATCCTTGCCATTTCAGTTCCTCGTTTCGTTCAGATACCGGGCGACCTCTTCCCGTTCGTCCAGGTGGTTTTTCACACCGCAGATCTCCTGATAGGTTTCGTGGCCCTTGCCCGCCAATACGATTATATCATCTTTTTCCGCAATGTCCATAGCATATCGGATGGCTTCCACCCGATTTTCGATCACGGCGCAGTTGCTCCGATCCTCCACGCCCTGCAAAATATCCCGAATAATGGCATGGGGGTCCTCGGTACGGGGGTTATCGGAGGTGATCACCGCAATATCCGCGATCCGCGCGCCGATGCCGCCCATAATGGGCCGCTTCACCGGGTCCCGGTCACCGCCGCAGCCAAAGACCGCGATCAGTCTGCCCTTGCAGTAGCCCTTCACAGAGGACAGCACATTTTCTAACCCGTCCGGGGTATGTGCATAGTCGATGAGCACCGTATAATCCGTGCCGGGAGTGGGTACTACCTCCACCCTGCCCTTAACGCCCTTTGCGGTTTTTAAGGCGCAGGCACTTTCCTCCAGGGAAATCCCCAGCCGCAGGGCAATGCCCAGCACCGTCAGGGCGTTATACACCGTAAAGCCACCGGGAATGGGCAGCTCGATGGGCACTTGCTGCTTGCCGTACACTGCGGTAAAGCGGATGCCGTCAGACAGCAGCACCGGGTCCTTTGCCATCAGGGTAGCCTTTTGCTCCACGCCGGTGGTCATCACCGGGCAGGTGCCTGCGGCGCAAATTCTGCTGTACCAGGGGTCATCCGCGTTGACCACCGCCGTGTGGCACCGGGCAAAGAGCTTTGCCTTGGCGTCACAGTAAGCCTCCATGGTTTTATGAAAATCCAAATGATCCTCAGTCAGGTTGGTAAAGGCCGCCACATCATAGTGTACGCCCCCTACACGCTCCAATTCCAAGGCGTGGGAGGAAACCTCCATAATGGCGTAGGTGCAGCCGGCATCCACCATCCGGGCAAACAGGGCCTGCAGATCCGGGCTTTCCGGTGTGGTGCGCTCTGTGGGTACCGCCTGGTCGCCGATGAGATTTTCCATGGTGCCGATCAGGCCCACCTTTGCCCCCCGGACTGTCTCCAGGATATGCTTTACCAGCAGGGTCACCGTGGTTTTTCCGTTGGTGCCGGTCACGCCGATCAGGCACAGCTTTTTTGCCGGATGGCCGTAAAGATTGGCTGCGATCTGCGCCATAGCCATCCGGTCAGAGGCCACCAGCACATAAGGCACCTCCTGCTCCGGCTTCCGGGCCGTGACCACCACAGCCGCACCTTTTTCCATAGCACCGGGGATGAACCGGTTACCGTCGGTAGCGAAGCCGGAAATTGCCATAAACAGGTCTCCCGGCTGAACCTTCCGGGAATCAAAAGTCATATTCTGAATATCCATAGCCAGGTCTGCGGATACTTCCAAAACCTCCACATCCTGCAAAAGCATTTCCAATTTCATATCTATTCTCCTTTGTATGAGATCATCAGTCCCGAAGTGCCGGGTCTGTAAATGTCAGTCGCACGGTGGTGCCCACCGGCACCGGGGATCCTGCCGGGCAGGATTGCAGAGTTGCCACGGTTGCACCGGAAAGGTCCTGATTGCCCTGAGGCAGGATGCACAGTCCCACCTTCCGGGCCTTGTCAGCAGCCTGCTGATAGGTCATGCCGGTAAAATCCGGCACCAAAACTGTTTGCTGCTGCGCCATTGGTCCGCAGTATAAGATCACCTGGCTGCCGCCGGTCACCTGTGTGCCGGGACATGGAACCTGGGCTGTTACTGTTTGGGCATTGCCCTGGATGAGAGCTTCCAGTCCCTGCTGCTGCAAAAGCTCTTTGGCCTGCTCGACGGTACAGCCCGTCAAGTCCTGCAAAGTGACTGTCTTCCCCTGAGGCGCATCCTCCGGATAGGACCGGCTCACCCCAAGGTAGGGCAAAATATCCGCCAGCACCGCCCCCACTGTAGGCGCGGCCATCACACCGCCGGAAATGTACAGCCCCGTCTGCCGGGAGGGGGTGTCCAGTGCCACCAATACAATATACCGCGGATCGTCCATGGGCGCAACCCCTACGAAGGATACAATTTTATCCAGTGTGGGATTTCCGTTTTCATCCAGCACATCGATTTTTTCGCTGGTGCCGGTTTTGCCGCCGATGGAAAAGCCGTAGACCTGGGCATTTTTTGCTGTTCCGTCGGTAACCACCGACTCCATCAGGCTGCACATGGTTTTGGAGGTCTCGTTGCTGATCACCTGGCGCAGCACCGTAGGCTCCTGCCGCAGCACTGTATTGCCCTGACTGTCTGTAACCTCCGAAACCATATAAGGCTCCAGCAGATAGCCGCCATTGACCACACAGGCAATGGCCCGCACAAGCTGCAGCGGTGTGAGCTTAAAGGTCTGTCCGAAGGACCCGGAGGTCAAGGAAGCCGTCCCCCATTTTTGGGTGTTGGTGACCAACTCCCGGTCAAAGAAAATGCCCTTGCTCTCCCCTGCCAGGTCAATGCCCGTTTTTTCCATCACGCCAAAATTCCGGATGTACTCATAAAACCGCTCACCGCCCAAGGAAAGGGCAATGTGGGCAAAGGCAATATTGCAGGAATTTTGCAGTGCCTGAGGAGTTTGCTGACTGCCGTGGCCGGTGGACCGCCAGCAGTGCAGGAGCTGGCTTCTGCCGGGAATGTTCTCTGCGCCGCCGCAGTGAAAGCTGCTGTTTAAGCTGATGGCACCGCTGTCCAGTGCCGCCGCCATAGTCAGCACCTTGAAGGTGGACCCGGGCTCGTAGCCGTCGGAAATACACCGGTTGCGCCACTGCTTGAGCTGTGCCGCCTGCAGAGCCTGCAGGTACTGCTGCCTGGCCTCTTCATACTTTTGTGTGCCTTCCGGAAGGCTTGTATATTGCTGCTGAAGTGCCTTAAGCTTTTCAGCCGTAGCTTCATCGCATATTCTCAGATAATCGTTGGGATCGTACCCACCCAGGGTGGCCATTGCCAAAATTTCCCCGGTGTCCACATCCATCACCATGCCGAAGGCACCGTTTTGCACATCGTAGCGGTCTATGGCAGCGGCCATCTGCTTTTCCAGGCAGGCCTGGACCGTGGTGTCCAGCGTCAGCACCACATCACAGCCGGGCTGAGCCGCCTGATAAGCCTCATAGGAATAGGGCATATCCATTTCATTGTTGCCCTTTCCGGTGACCACCTTGCCGCTGCCGCCCTGTAAATAGCTGTCGTAGGCGGCTTCTACCCCTTCCGAGCCGGTATTGGAGGCATTGACAAAGCCAATGACCTGAGATGCCAGTGTGCCGTAGGGATAGACCCGTTTGGAAGCCGGCTCCAAATGGATGCCGGACAGAGCCTGGGTATTGATATAGGTCCGGAGCTTCTCCGCGGTTTCGCTGTCGATGCTGTCCGCGATCTTTTTGTAGCGCATAGAAAAATCCTTCGCCTGCTCCAAGATCCACTGCGGCTCCTTTTCCAGCAAGGCCCCCAGCTCCTGCGCCGTTTCTTCCAGATCCACCCCGGCCTGCCTCAGCTCCCGGGGATTGAGATACACCGTTTCCACCCCTTCGCTGCAGGCCAGGATATTCATATTGCGATCATACACCGTCCCCCGGTCCGGGGCCACCAGGGTGGTACGGGTTTGATTGTTCTGTGCTTTTTCGTAGTAGTAATCGTAGTCCGTGACCATCAGCTTATAAAGCTGCAGTGCCACGGGAATAAAAGCCGCCACACCTAAAAATACGGCCATGGCCAATATGCGGCGATGCTGTCCGCTATCACCGCGCAGTCTTCCGCTGTGCCTTGTGCGCCTTTGCTTTTTCATCATTCCCGACTCCATATTACCGAATTAGCAAAGCATGGGCAGCAAGGGAATCCCTCACCGCCCATTTGAGCTGCTATTTCAGTGTATTGTTCGGGACAATCTTTATGCAAAAAGATTTGTCAAAAACGCAACGATCTGCTGCCAAAAATTAGGAGCAGTCTGCCCTGCGTCCTGGCTGAGCTGAATATGTACGCTCTGAACCTGATCCTTGGGCACCATGCCCAATGCCAGGGCTGTTTTTTCCACTTCCTCCAAATTCACCTCGGCATCAAACCGGGTTTGAAGCTGCTCATTTTCCGCTGTCAGCTCCTGCAGATACTGTTCCATCCGCTGGGCCTCCAAACGGGCATTTTGGAACTGGCTCAGTCCCACAGCCATCATGATCAGCATCACTGCCGCCACCATCAGGCTGCAAATGGCCACAGGATCGAAATAGACAACGGTTTTCTTCTTTTTCTTGGCCCGGGGCTTTCGCTGGGGCTGCATTTCAGGAAATGCAGGCGCGATCTTCCGGGCGGCAGAGCCGTCTGTATAGAAATTCACATAGAGGATATCATGTTTTCTTGCCATCTGCATTTCCCACCTTTCTCAATTATAGCTTTTCGCACACTCGCAGTTTGGCACTGCGGCTGCGAGGGTTTTCTTCCAATTCTTCGTTGGATGCCACGATCGGCTTGCGGCTGATCACCTTGACCAGCGGTTTCTTTCCGCACACGCACACCGGGAAGTTGGGCGGACAGGTACAGCCCTTGGCTGCCTCGTTCATACCGATTTTCACGATCCGGTCTTCCAGGGAGTGGAAGGTGATGATCGCCAGTCTTCCGCCGGGGTTTAACAGCTTCGGACCGTCGGCCATGATCTGCTCCACCGCACCCAGCTCATCATTGACGGCAATGCGGATGGCCTGAAAGCTGCGCTTTGCCGGGTGCTGCTTTTCCCGTAAGGCTGCGCTGGGCATTGCCGAACGGATCACATCCACCAGCTCCAGGGTGGTTTCAATGCTCTGCTGCTCCCGGCGGCGGCAAATGGCCGCTGCGATTTGGGGAGCATAGCGTTCTTCACCGTAGGTGTAGAGGATGCGTTTTAATTCCTCCTGGGGCCAGGTGTTTACCACTGTGTGGGCGCTTAAGCTGTCACCGCTGTTCATGCGCATATCCAGGGGAGCATCTGCCATATAGGAAAAGCCACGCTCAGCGTCATCGAGCTGTGGGGAGGATACACCCAGGTCCAGCAAAATGCCGTCCACACCGGATATTCCCAACTGCTGAAGCACCTGAGCCATCTGGCAGAAATTGGCGTGGACCAGAGTTACCCGGTCGGCATACGCCTCCAGCCGCTTTCCTGCCGCTGCCAGGGCCACCGGATCCCGGTCGATGCCAATAAGCCTGCCGGTGGTCAGCTTTTCCGCGATCTTACTGGAATGGCCTGCGCCACCCAAAGTACCGTCTACATACACACCGTCAGGCTTGATATTCAGTCCGTCGATACATTCCTGCAGCAAGATGGAAACATGATGAAACCGACTCATAGGCCAATGGCCTCCAAAGAAGCCAGCAGCTTTTCCGGTGTAAGGTTTTCCTGTTCAAAGCGGTCGAATTCCTCAGCGTCCCAAATCTCCGCCTGACCGGCTCGACCGACGATCATCACATCTCTGCCCAAATTGGCATACTCCAGCAGGGGCTGGGTCAGAGAAAAGCGGAACTGCTTATCCGGGGTGCACTGGGTCGCATTCATAAAGATCAGGCTGGTAGCGGCAGAGCGGTGGGAGATGGGCAGATTGTTGTAGTTCTGCACCAGCACCGCCCAATCCTCGGCGGTGTAAACTGTCAGGCAGCGATGACCGCAATTAACGCCCAGGGTGACAAAAAAGTCTTCGCCCAGCTCTGCACGAAGCTTTGCAGGAACAAACAGCCGGTTCTTATCATCCAGCTTGGCAGGGTATTTTCCGATCATTTCGCCGCCTCCTTTCTCCATTTTACTCCACTTAACTACACTTTTACTCCATTTAATGACAGTATAATAGATGAATTATCAAAAATCAATATTTTTCTTCAAAAAAATTTGATTTTTTTCGTCAAAAGACTGTGTTTTTCCTATTTTAGAACGCTTGTTCTATATACATCCCCGTTTCGGTCACCCAAAGCACACCCGGTCCCCTTCCAGGGTGCACCGAATTTTGGAAGGCTTCTTGGTGCACGACAGCAAAAAGCTTGCCAGGGGCGTTTCCACCTGCTCCTGGACATAGCGGCGCAAATGCCGCGCTCCGGCCCTTGCTGTTCCAGCCGATGCCAGCCAGGGTGTGAGCCGGTCCGGAAACTGCAGGGTCATCCCATTAGCCGCTGCCCGTTGGGCAAGCTGATCCAAATACTTTTGGGCAATGCGCTCTAAGTCCCCGGCCTGAAGGGGGTTGAAGCTGACCACTTCGTCCAGTCTGCCTAAAAATTCCGGGGTAAAGTGCTGGCGCAGAGCCTTCTCCGCCCGGTCTGCCCGGTCCGCCGGCTGAAAGCCCAGCCCTTCCGTCTGCTGCTGCGCGCCTAAGTTGGAAGTCATAGCGATCACCGCGTTTTTAAAGCTGACACGGCGGCCGGTGGAGTCGGTCAGCTCCCCTTCCTCCATGATCTGCAGCAGAATTCCCGTCACATCCGGATGGGCCTTTTCCAGCTCATCCAGCAGCACCAGGCAGTATGGTTTGCGGCGCACCGCCTCCGTCAGCTTTCCTCCCTCCTCATAACCTACATAACCGGGAGGCGCACCGATCAGCCGCGCCACCGACTGTTTTTCCATATATTCCGTCATATCCAGCCGGATCATAGCATCATTTTTTCCGAATAGCTCCCGGGCAAGAATTCTGCACAGCTCCGTTTTTCCCACGCCGGTGGGGCCAGTCAGCAGCATACAGGCCACCGGTCTGTTTTCATCCCGGATGCCGGAAAGTCCCGTCCGCACTGCCCGGCAGACCTGCTCCACTGCCCGGTCCTGACCCACAAGCTGACTGCCGACTGTCTTTTCCAGCTCCAGCAGCCGCTGCCGCCGGCTCTCCGTCAGGCGGCCGGCCGGGATGCCGGTGCGCATGGATACCGCCCAGGCCACATCCGCAGCGGTGACCGTCCTTCCACGCCTGCCTTCTGCGGACCGGGAAGTCATTTTCTGCATTTTGTCCCGGATCTGCGCCGCCCGTTCAAACTGGCTGCTTTTCACGGCATCACTAAGCTCCTGCTCCAAAATCTGATGCATATCATGGCGAACCGCGTACAACTCCTCCATCCGGGCATGGGAAGCCCCCTCATCCAGCAGGTCGATGGCCTTATCCGGCAGATACAGATCCGGCAAATACCGCACCGACAGACGCACCGCCTCCGTCAGGGCCTCCTCGCTGATCCGGATGCGATGGTGCCGTTCCAATCCCGGCTTCAGGCCACGGAGGATCTCCATGGTCGCCGCTTTGTCTGGCTCCTCCACCCGTACCGGACGGAACCGCCGTTCCAGGGCCGGGTCCTTTTCAATATGCTTTCTGTACTCGTCCAATGTGGTAGCCCCAAGCATCTGCAGTTCTCCCCTGCCCAATGCAGGCTTGAAAATATTGGAGGCGTCGATCGCCCCTTCTGCGGCACCGGCTCCCACAATGGTGTGCATTTCGTCCACAAACAGGATCACATCACCGCTGCGGCGGATCTCCGCCAGCACATCCCGGAGCCGTTCTTCAAACTCTCCCCGGTACTTGGTGCCTGCCACCAAATTGGCCATATTTAGACTGATCAGCCGCTTGTTTTTCAGCTGCGGCGGCACATTTCCTGCCGCCATCCGCTGGGCAAGACCCTCCGCAATGGCGGTTTTTCCCACCCCCGGCTCTCCGATCAGCGCCGGATTGTTTTTGTTCTTCCTACTTAAAATGCCAATGACCGTCTCGATCTCCTGATTTCTTCCGATCACCGGCTCCATATTGGCCGCCTTTTGAATCAGGTCCTCACTGAATTGCTCCAACAGCTTCGTACTGACCGCCTCCTTTTTCACTTTGACCTGCTGTCTTTGGATACTCTCCACGGTTTTGGAAAACAACATCCCAGCATCCACGCCGCAAAACAGCATCAGATCCCGGGCCGCCGTCTGTTCCTGCCGCAGGGCAGACAGCAAAATATGAATCGTTTCCACCTGGCTTGCGCCATTGCACCGGGCTTCCCACGCGGCACCCTGCAGCAACTCTGCCGCCTCCGGGGAAAACCCCTGGGGCAGCGGCAAGTCCGCCGTCCCCTTGCCATAGAGCAGCCATATGAGCTTCTCCAGCAGCCCCGGTGTCAGCCCTGCGCCCCGCAGAAGCTGCCCGGTGTGTCCCGGAAGGTAGGAAAGCGCCAGCAGCAGATGATTGCTGCCTACATAGCTGTGTCCCAATTGCCTGGCCTGCTCCGCGGCACTGACCAGTAGTTGCCGGGCCTGAGCCGAATAACGCATACCGCTCCCCCTTCATTTTTTCGGTTCTTCCGGAGAGTTTTGCCAGGGCTGTAAAAAAATATACGCCGTTTTTTCAAAAAAACCATTGCATTTTGCGCAATCCGTGTTAGAATAGAACTGCGCACAGCTTCCTGTGCTTACGAAAATACATAATTGGAGGGAAAATCATGGCTTATAACATCACTGATGCTTGTGTCAAGTGCGGTTCCTGCGCTGACAACTGCCCTGTCGAGGCCATCTCTGAGGGCGAGGATAAGTACGTTATCGATGCCGATGTCTGCGTAAACTGCGGCACCTGTGTTGACAACTGCCCTGTTGAAGCAATCGAGGAAGGCTGATTCTCCGATCTTGCTATCAGCCTGCGCACCGGATCATCGGCAGCGCAGGCTGTTTTTTCATTTTGCAGGGGGTTTTTATGGAACACTTACATAGCGGTTACACCTTAGAGCTTGCTCCGGGCAGCTTTCCCTTAAGCACCGATTCCATGGCATTGGCAGGCTTCGTCCGTCTGCCGAAAAAAGCCGCTGTCCTGGACCTCGGCTCCGGCTGCGGCACACTGGGACTTTTGCTGTGCGGCAAAGATCCTAATTGCTGTGTGACCGGCATAGAGCTTTCCCCGGAGGATCACCAAATGGCACTGCGCAACGCTTTGCAAAACGGGATTTCCCACCGTCTTACCAGTATATGCGGTGACCTTCGTTCCATCCCGGATTTTTTACAGCCCGGATCCTTCCAGGTCTGCGTGTCCAATCCCCCATACTATACAGGCGGCTTTCAAAGCAGCCGCACCCCCCAGGCCCGGCATACCGACACCTGCAGCACGGAGGAGCTGTTTCGTGCCGCCGGGTGGGCACTGAAATACGGCGGTGATTTTTTCATCGTGCACAAGCCGGATAATCTGGCCCAGCTTTGTCACCATGCTGTATCCAACCAATTGGAGCCGAAAAAGCTTCAACTTCTGCGCCACAAAGAGGGCGGCCCTGTCAGTCTGATCCTTTTGCAATGCCGTAAAGGCGCAAAGCCGGGACTTGTCACAGAAGAAGCCGCTCTGCATACCCCTGACGGCGCGGCTACCGACTTTTACAAGTCTTTATACCATCTGTAAGGAGGTCATACAAAATGGCCGGAATGTTATATTTGGTCCCCACCCCCATCGGCAATTTAGGGGATATCTCCATCCGTTGCAGGCAAACCCTGGAGCAGGCGGATTTCATTGCCGCCGAGGACACCCGGGTGACATTGAAGCTACTGAACCATTTGGGCATTAAAAAAAGCCTTGTCAGCTACTTTGAGCATAACAAGGCGCAAAAAGGCGACCAAATCGTGGGGCGCATCTTAGCAGGAGAAACCTGCGCACTGGTGTCCGATGCCGGAAGTCCGGCCATTTCCGACCCCGGTGAGGAGCTGGTGCAGCAGTGTGCCGCTGCCGGGATCACCGTGTGCGCCATCCCCGGTCCCTGTGCGGTCATCACCGCCTTAAGCATTTCCGGACAGGCCACCGGCCGGTTTTGCTTTGAGGGCTTTTTGTCCACAGCCAAGAAAAACCGCCGTGCCCACCTGGAGAGCCTGAAAAATGAGCAGCGGACCATGATTTTCTACGAAGCCCCCCACAAGCTGTGCGCCACTTTGGAGAGCATGGCGGAGGCCTTCGGCCCGGACCGGCCCATCAGCCTGTGCCGGGAGCTGACAAAGCTTCACGAAGAGGTGATCCGCACCACCCTGGCAGGTGCTATGGAGCTTTACACCCAGCAGCCGCCCAAGGGGGAATACGTTTTGGTGGTGGCCGGCGCACCGGTGATCGAAGAACCTGCAGCCACCACTGTGGATGCCAAGGACCGGGTCCGGGAGCTGATGGAGCAGGGACTGAGCCGGAAGGATGCCGTCAAGCAGACCGCTCAGGAGCTGAATATGCCCAAGAACGCAGTCTACGAAGCCGCTTTGCAGGATTAACAAATGAAACATGTATGCGTAGTGCGGGGGCTTGCTCCCGCACTGCGTGTTGTACGGTGGATATACCTCGATAAACTGAAACATATAAAATGACCGGGGAAGCTTTGGCTGCCCCGGTCTTTTGTATAACAGCTCAGGGTTCACACAGATAAACCGCGAGCCCTCATTTCATTTTAATGCCTATGCAGTGTGTTTTCTAAGAATGACGCTTCCAGCTATCCGCAGCCAATTCCCATTCCCGTTTTCTATACCACAGGCAGGGGATGCGCTCACCTTTTGCAAACACCAGATAAAAATCCTCTCCAACCTCTGTTGCATCGTAAAATTCCTTATCAACAGAAACAGCTACCTTCCAGTCCCCTTTTTTATTGTAAAACCACAACTGCCACTTATCGGGAGCTTCATCGCGTTGCGAACGTTTTTTCTCGACACAGGGACGCTCTATGGCATAATACTGCAATTTATGGCGTTTTATGTCTTTTATGATGCGCTGTGTAAAAGTAAACGGATACACAATGAGAAATAAATAACACGCAGGGTTAAAAAAGTGTGAAAATGCTATGATCGCGCCTATCCAAACCAGTTCAATAAGGTATTCCAGTAAAGATGCCTTTTGTTTTCGAAACGCAATATCCACTACCGATTTACTCAGCTCTTTTTTACCGTTAGGCAGAATCGCAATTTCTGTTTTTGATTTTGTTGACTTCATCAGAAAATCTCCATTCGTATATCTTTCTCACGGTGATCCATTGCCCCATCCTGAACACGGCACGATAAGAACCCCCGTTTCCGAAAAGTCCTTCATCCAAACCGGAAAACTGTGATCTGCCAAATACGGAGGTTTGCGAAAACGCAAACCTCCGTACAACTCATATGGTGAATTTATCCGGTATGTCCTAACATGATGGACAAGCTATGTTTTCATCAGCTTGCTGATCACCTTAGTTTTTCGTTCCAATGTCAGTCAGGCTTTCGTTGCCCAAACCTCTGTCAAAACCGGTGTAGGTACACTTATCCACGAAAAAGGCAAATCCATCTTCACCACAGGTATTGCCAATGATACCGCCAAACCAGTTTTTATAATTCTCTGCGTCAATATTGACAACATCCAAATTTCCGGTGTTTTTGCTATTTGTGATCTTCAAGCAGGCGTTATCGGATTGAATATTCTTTTCGTCAGCTTCATCGGAATCCGTAGTCAGGAAAAGGCCGGAACCGACACGGCCAACAATACCGCCGGCAATACGGGAAACAGTCATGATCTCGGCATCCTGTTCGGTCATATTGTCCGCCGCGGCGGTAATTGCAAGCGTACCGCTATTGGCGCAATTATCCACGACTGTTGCAACATTCGCCATTCCCCAGTTGCCGAGGATACCACCGATATACCCATTAACCTTATCAATTGTGATGTTTCCGCTGTTGACACAATTGGAAATCGAAACGGAAACGCCATCACCCATTTCAAGGCAAACCGGCATATCCATAAAGCTGATTACGCCGCCAGCGTTCAAAGCAGAGGCAATGCTGCCTGTATTCTCACAGTTGTCAATAACCGTATTGCTATTGGAGGGCTTGCTGTTCATGATCCAATATGCGACGATACCGGCACAATGCTGGCCTTCCGACGCAAGGGACCCGGTGTTTTTGCAGCCCTTGATTTTGACATTGCCTGTTTCACTCATAAATCTACCAATGATACCGCCAACCGTTCCCTTGCTCAGGTCAGCCTTGTTTTCGCAGTTTTCCACTACAATGCTGTCGCCATTGTCCGCATCACCGGTGCACTCCAAATGTCCAATGATACCTGCGGTATAATCTTTAGAAATCACAACACCGCTATTGACACATTCAGAAACGGTAACGCAATAATCATTATGGTCATTGGAGACCTGTCCTGCAATGCCGCCTGCATACATCTGTCCGGAAACCGAACCGCTGTTTTCGCACTTGGTAACCAGAGCTCCACGGCTCATATATTTTTCGCTGCCTGTTGCGGAAACGAAAACCTTGCCAACAATACCGCCTGCAATCGCTAACTGTTCACCGTCTTTCATCTCGCAATCAAGCGTACCGGTGTTTTTACAGTTGGAAACTGTACCTTCGCTCATTCTGCCTGCAATGCCGCCTACGGAATCAACATTACTTCCGGTGAAAGCAATCGTGCCATGATTGACACAAGCCTCGACATTTCCGTCGCACTCACCGATGATACCACCGATATAGGTCATTGCATCTTCTTTTACCTGCGTGATTTTTCCGGCAAAGGTGCAATTTGCAATGGTGGAATAGTTAACTTCTCTTTCTTCACCATCGTCAACGACGCCGGTATCAACACCGCCGTAAGCATTGCCGGCAATTCCGCCCAGGACATTATCGTAGCAGTTTAAAACCGCTGTGCTGGAGCAGCCGTCAATCATTGCCTGATCCATCAAAAGACCCGCAATACTGCCAACACCACAGGGACGACCGGAAACAGCTATAAAAGACTTGTCGATTTTAACATTCTTGACTGTACCGTCAACGGTATCAAACAAGCCGTAATTGTTTGTAGAGTTTTCATCTGCCGTTCCGCAGTTGGTGTTGATATAAAGGCCGGAAATGGTGTAGCCCTTGCCATCAAACACGCCGTCAAACTCTACAGCATCAAAGCCAATGGGCATCCAGGAATATTCGGGAGCTGTATTTTCCCAACTGTCGAAATTGGCCACATCATTGATCGCAATATCTGCTGTCAAAACATAATGCGCGCTCTTATACTCGTCCTTAAGTTCTTTATCGTCAGCTACCATTTTTTCATGGAGCAACGCCAACTCAGCAGCGTTCGAGATCTGATACGGGTTGCCTTCAGAACCGTCACCGCCTGCAAACGCAGAAGCAGCAGTTACATATTTTGCTTCAGGCAATTCACGGAATAAATATTCATAAGCGTTGTTTTCCGTTTGATTGTTTGTGGTTTCTTGATCGTGATTGGGCTCTTTGCTATCGTTGCCGCATCCGGCAAATGCGGACACGATCAGCATCAATGATAACAGGACTGCTAATGTCTTTTTCATTCTTCTTTTCTCCTTTACTTTTTAACAAAGCCTTGACCTAACAAGGTGCTTTCCGTTGCAGACATAGAGATAAAAGTATTTGCCTGCAAAATTCCTGCGCTGTACAATTCAGCGTAGCTGCTTTCTTGATCCACGTTGGAATAGGTGCAGGTAATGGTGAAATAACTTGTACCCATTTTGTAAGTAACCGTGCAGCAGTTAAGGGCTTCTACTGTCGCAAATTGTGTTTTCATTGTATTTTCCAATTCTGCCTTTTGCGCATCCGTATGCTCAGAAACCGGAATATACATGGTTTCTACCCACTGCTTGACGGTGTCATCCTTGTAGCCATAGTCAGCACAACAAATTATTCCGTCATTCTGCTTGAATGCAAAGCTCTTCATTTCCATATTAAAGAATGTCTGGAAATGTACGATATATGTGTCGTCAAAAATTGCATCGTAGGCAGGATTTGCCGAGTTTACAGACGATCCGCCCATGTTATTTGTATTTTGTTGAGATTGGCTGCCCTGGTTACCCGTCTGGTTGCCAGGGTCAGATACCATGGACGGCGCAATTACAAACTTTCCAATCAAAAAAGCACATAACACAACAGCTAAAACGATAAAAATATTTGCTTTCTTTTTAGGCGCTTTTGGGGGTTGCTGGGGTGGTGCTTCAGCAATTTCAGGCTGATTTACCGTTGCTTGCAGTTCGGAATTCCTATTCTGAGTTACTTGTTGCTGCGCACCGCAAAAGTTGCAGAACTTTGCGGTGTCCGGAAGCTGCTTTCCACAATTTGAACAGAACATACTCTCCTCCTTTAAAAATATATATTTTTTGATTTCCTTCACACGAACACGCTGATCACAGTTCGCACGCAGGACCTGAAGCAAGCATAGTCCCTAAATCTGTTAAGCTACCGCTTGCAATTGCCCCTGCGAAGACACAGTCATCCAAGCCTGCCGCTATCTCTATACTCCTTTCTGATATTACATAATCTGCATTATGTTGTGAATTACGGTAAAGAAAAACGCTTACAAATAATTTTTGAATACGGATAACCGAAAAATGGGTATACAAAGCCGAGCCTTTTCAATTTTTTTGTTTGAAAAGGCTTATTTGTGCTACATAATGCTTGCTGTTTTTTGCAAAACATTCTTTTTCCCTCAAAGTACTTGCTATTGTCGCTGCGGTGTGATATATTATATCAGAAAAATCTAATATGTAATTTGTTTTTCAAAAAAATTCACAACATAATGCAGATTATGTTGCTGCCGCCGTTTTCGGTGGCTTTTTTTATATGGTCAAGCGCATATTTTCCAACTGCTTTCGGTGCTCGTTGCCGGTGGTGATAATATAGATTCGTGTCGTGTTGATACTGCTGTGACCGAGAATATCTGCAAGCTTGGCAATGTCCTTTTCGATGCCGTAAAAGGTACGTGCGAACAGGTGCCGAAGATTATGGGGAAATACCTTTTGCGGATTTACCCCTGCCTGCTCACAAAGGTTTTTCATCTCCCGCCAAATGTTGGTACGGCTCATCGGCTTGCCGTTACGGGTTATGAACACTGCACCCGTTGTGATGTTTTGTTCTGCAGCATATCGAAGTATTTTCCTTTGCAATTCTCGAACAATAAAAACCGAGCGCGTTTTACCTTTTAGCGAAACAACTGCCTGACCGCGCCTTGCAGCCTCCACCGTAATGGACCGCAGTTCGCTGACACGGATACCTGTGGCGCATATTGTTTGGATCAGCAAGCTTAGCCGTTCATTGCCTTTCTGCCCGGCCGTGTTTACAAGGCGCATATATTCCGCTTTGGTCAGTTCCTTTTCTTCGGGACAGTAGATCTGCCGTTGAAGCTTGATGGACTTCACTTTTAAATCTGTCCATCCCAAAAATGAGAGCAAACCGTTGATAGAAGCAAGCATTGAATTTACACTGCGTGCGGCATAGTGATTGGCAAGCAGTTTGTTTTTATAGGCAATCACCGTTTCCTTTGTGATCTGCGCATCGCCAAGATAAGCAGAAAACGCCCTCACATCACGGATATATTTTTCTATCGTATTTTCGCTTTTTTCCTCGCTTTTGAGATATGCGGCAAACCGCGTTATTTGAGTATCTGTTATAATTCTTCCTTTCATGGACTTTACCTCCGGATCGTTTTCCTCTTATTTTACCCGAAAAGTAGGATATGAAAACCATCATCCAAATTATAGGTAAACACTGTATTCCAGTCGAATATAACATATACGGAAATGATGCCGTTTGCCTGAGGCAAAACCATTCATTTTGCGCCGTATAGACACCCGTCCCCGGGTGTCTGAAATTCAAAAACAGCACAAATCTGCGTAATTTTTGCAAATTTTGTGCTGTTTTTCTGTGCTAATTACGGACGCCTCGGAGAGGTGAGGCTACAAAACCATTTTAAGACAGCTCCGTTTTTGTCGATATTACAGGTCATTGAGCGCCTGGATGCAGTCTGCGCAGACGGCTCTGCCCCGGTGGATCACCAGAGAGTTATTTCCCCGGCAGAACACGCAGGAATTCTCATACTTTTTCAAGATCAGGCGGTCTTCGTCCAAATATATCTCAAGCTCGTCTTTTTCGCTGATATCCATCGCACGGCGCAGCTCGATCGGCAGCACGATGCGCCCAAGCTCATCTACCTTACGAACGATTGCGGTCATTTTCATTTTCCCAAAATCTCCTTTTATCCTTATATTCTTTCATAACGGCTAATGTTCAGTATTATACTATTTTAATTTCCTCCTGTCAATTTCTTTTTTCTTTTTTTGAAAATTCTTTTCGGCTTGCTCATACACTTGTCTATCAAGGGCAAGCACCTGCTTGCGTGTCGGATACAGGAGGTATTTTCATGCTGATGAGCTATATTTGGACCGGGTTGGTTGCCGTATCCTTACTTGCGGCACTTTGGACCGGGCAAGGCGGTGCTTTGGCTTCCGCCGTTGCCCAAGGTGCCCGGGAGGGCATTACTTTGGTGATCTCCCTGGCCGGGTCCATCTGTCTTTGGACCGGCGCAGGGAGGCTAATGGAGCACGCCGGTGTCACCGGATTGCTTGCGCGGATGTTAAAGCCGGTGCTTGGAAGACTGTTCCCCTCCAGCCGCACGGACCGGCATTTGGCAGGCAGCCTCAGTGCCAATGTATGCGCAAACCTTTTGGGGCTGGGCAATGCCGCTACGCCTATGGGAATTCAGGCTGCTCAGCGGCTGGCGCTGCAAAGTAAAAACGGCGTTGCCACCGACGAATTATGCCGCCTGATCGTCCTCAATACCGCCTCTATTCAGTTGATCCCGGCCAATGTAGCCGCTGTGCGCACCGCCTTAGGCTGCGCCTCCCCTTTCGACATTTTGCCTGCTGTTTGGATCACCTCTGTCTGCTCTGCCGGTTTAGGCGTTACCGCCGCCTGGCTGTTGGGGAGGTGCTGGCGGAAATGACCGATTATGTTGTGCCACTTTTGCTGCTTGTCAGCTCTGTTTTGGCCCTGAGAAAAAAAGAGCCGGTTTACGACCTGCTGCTGCAAGGCGGTGCAGAAGGGTTGAAGCTTTTGGTGACCCTGATCCCTACCCTGGTGATACTACTGGTGGCCGTTACCATGCTCCGGTCCTCCGGGGCTATGGAGCTGATCGGACAGTTCACTGCCCCGGTGTTTCGCCTGTTCGGCATCCCGGAGGAAACCGCCCTTTTGGTGCTGATCCGTCCCATCAGCGGCAGCGCGGCTCTGGCAGTGGGCACGGAGCTGATGGCAAGCCACGGCGTTGACTCCCTCGTAGGACGCACCGCCGCCGTGATGCTGGGCTCCACAGAAACCACCTTTTATACCATCAGCGTCTATTTTGGCGCAGCCGGAATTCGCAAGACCCGCTACACA
Organism: Oscillospiraceae bacterium; assembly: GCA_017435615.1. Taxonomy (GTDB): domain Bacteria; phylum Bacillota; class Clostridia; order Oscillospirales; family Oscillospiraceae; genus Faecousia. Next base: position 36,032 of record JAFSET010000085.1, read on the forward strand.
CTGATCGCTGCCCTTTTGGCCGATCTTACCGGTTTTTTTATGGCCAGCTTAACGGTTCGGCTGCTGTACCCGTAATTCCTGTATATTTGAACTGTTCTTTTTCTCCTTTTCGCTCATTTTTTATCGATAATACCAGTTTACTTTCCGGGGATTTAATGGTATGATAGGTGCAGGATGTGATACGATGCGCAAATGGATATTCAGAGTGCTGATCGTGATCTTTGGCGGTATTCTTATTTTCTCCGCCGGTCAGCTCATTAACTACTATGTTCACTCCCGACAGCAACAGCAGCAATTCGACGAATTGGCACAGCTTGTGCAAAGCAGCACCACTGTGCCTGTTACCCGTCCTGTTCCGGAGGATCCTCCCCAGGAAACCGAACCAACGGAGCCTGCGGAAACCGCTCCGCCGGTGATCTTGCCGGAGTACGCGGAGCTTTACGGAATGAATAACCATGTGGCAGGCTGGCTGCAAATCGAAGACACCCGGATCAACTACCCTGTGATGCAGGTCCCGGATGCCGTCGACTACTACTTACAACGGGATTTTTACGGCAACTACAGTGCCCACGGCTGTCTGTATGCCCGGGAGCAATGCGATCTCAACAGACCCTCGGACAACATCACCGTTTACGGCCACGCCATGAAGGATGGCTCTATGTTCGGCGGTCTTTCCAGCTACCGCAGCGAAAGCTACTGGAAGGAGCACCGATATATCCGATTTGACACCCTTTACGAGCATCATACCTACGAGATTTTCGCTGTTTTCGTCACCACCGCCCACAAGGTAAAAGGCTTTGCCTATCACCTGTTTGTGGATGCGCAGGATCAGGCCGATTTCGACAGTTTTATCGCACAATGCAAGGAGCTTGCTCTGTATGACACCGGCTTGACTCCGGAGTACGGTGACAAGCTGCTCACCCTGTCTACCTGCGAGTACACCCAAAGCGATGGCCGCCTTGTGGTCATGGCCAAACAAATTCGTTAACAAATCATTTCAGGAGGAATATAAATATGGATTACGCAAAAGAATCTCTGCGGCTTCACGGTGAGTGGGGCGGCAAAATCGAAGTGGTGGCCAAGGTCCCCGTTGCCACCAAGGAAGACCTTTCTCTGGCTTATACCCCCGGCGTTGCACAGCCCTGCCTGGAGATCCAGAAGGATGTGAACAAGTCCTACGAGCTGACCCGCCGTCACAATCTGTGCGCCGTGATCACCGACGGCACTGCCGTCCTGGGTCTGGGCGACATTGGTCCTGAGGCCGGTATGCCCGTTATGGAGGGCAAGTGCGCTCTGTTTAAGGCTTTCGGTGACGTGGACGCCTTCCCTCTTTGCGTTAAGAGCAAGGATGTGGACGAGTTTGTAAACGCCGTTTACCTGATGTCCGGCTCCTTCGGTGGCATCAACCTGGAGGATATCTCCGCTCCCCGTTGCTTTGAGATCGAGCGCAAGCTGAAGGAAAAGTGCGACATTCCCATTTTCCACGATGACCAGCACGGCACCGCTGTGATCACCCTGGCCGGTCTTCTGAACGCCATCAAGGTGGTGGGCAAGAAGAAGGAGGATGTAAAGATCGTCACCTCCGGCGCTGGCGCTGCCGCCATTGCTATCGTGAAGCTGCTGCTCAGCGCAGGCTTCAAGAATGTGGTGATGACCGACCGTACCGGCGCCATCTACGCCGGCCGTGAGAACCTGAACTGGATCAAAGAGGAAATGGCTCAGGTCACCAACCTGCAGAAGCAGACCGGCAAGCTGGAGGATGTGATCAAGGGAGCGGATGTATTCATCGGTGTTTCCGGCCCCGGTACTCTGACCACCGAAATGGTCAAGAGCATGGCTAAGGACGCCATCATCTTTGCCTGCGCCAACCCCACCCCCGAAATTTTCCCCGATGACGCCAAGGCAGGCGGCGCACGGGTAATTGCCACCGGCCGCAGTGATTTCCCCAACCAGATCAACAACGTGCTGGCCTTCCCCGGCATTTTCCGCGGCACCTTCGATGTTCGCGCCAGCGACATTAACGAGGAGATGAAGATGGCTGCCGCTCAGGCTCTGGCTGACCTGATCTCCGACGAGGAACTCAACGAGGACTACATCATTCCTGCTGCTTTCGACAAGCGTGTTGGCCCTGCCGTGGCCAAGGCTGTTGCCGAAGCCGCCCGGAAATCCGGCGTTGCCAGAATTTAATCCCATAAACCACCACCCCCCGGGAAAGCCTGTAAACAGGCTTTCCCGGGGGGTGCATTTCTTTCCTTTGATTGGACAGATTTCCTTAGCAGGCAATAACATCCAGCGAATGTCAGGGAACGGATTGCCACGCCGACATTTGGCGGCTCGCAATGACATTCTGGTGGGTTTTTGTTGTTTTGTTAAACAGGATAATCGCTGATACGCAAAGCCTTTTTCTTTTTGCAGAAATACCAAAAAACCTAAAGCGGTGTCATTGCGAGCCAGTGCTCACACTGGCGTGGCAATCTCAAAACGCAAAGGTGTACATTACCCGAGCCCAAAGGACACGTTCCGGCCTAAAATAATGATTATTTATTATTTCAGGTCCCTAATATCCTTTGGCACCATCAACGAATAAAGTTTCCCTTTGAGATTGCCACGGGTGCTGCGCACCCTCGCAATGAC
>JAFSET010000086.1 GCA_017435615.1 Oscillospiraceae bacterium
ATCTTGAGGTACTAATGTCTCTAAATCTACGATAATTGCTTCGCTTCTTGCGTCTTTTCTCCATTGTTCCATAATTACACCCCCGTTTCCTTTATTATACCAGAAACGGGGGCTTATTGGAAGTTTTTTGACAGACTGAAAAGGGTCTGCTCAAAGTGAGCAGACCCTTTTGCAGTGATGTTGCGAAATTAAGATTTTTCTTCTATTTCGCATTTATAATTTATAATTTCGCATTGCGGTGGCTTTGCGCAGCACCGGCAGAATCAGCAGTGCAATGGCACCGCCGGTCAGGGCCGTAACAAGCTGAGGCCAGGCGAACATCACCGGCAGCATTTTCAGCATGGGCGGTGCCAGCAGGACTACATTGCCCAGCTTTTGTCCCAGCAGGCTGTCGGCGGCCACGCCGCAGATCAGCTTTACCACTAAAAGATACAGCTCTGCAAATTTCACCACAGAGGCCGCGATCAGTGCCACCGGCAGCTTCCACACAGGCTTCATGCTTTTTCCTATGATCAGCCGCAGCAGCACCACATACAGGGTGTTGCCCAGCATAATGGGCAAAACGGTGATGAAGTTGGGAGCAATGCCAAATAAAAAGGCGCATACCGGGGAGATCACCGCAACGGTAATGCCGCTGCGCATCCCCACCAGCAGGACGGTCACCGCCAAAACCGCATTGACACAGGTGCCGGTGACCAGTTGCTTGGTCAGTTGCTCCGGGATCCAGGAGCCTGCCCATTGCAGACAGATCAAAAGTGCCAGCATAATGGCGGTGGTGGTGATCCAGCGGATGTTATTCTTCATGGTCTTAACCTCACTTTTATCATACCGAACAGGGATTGTTCAGAAAATCTCAAATTTCAGTTTATCGAACTGTTGAGAATATCGAATTGCCGCCCTGTGGGCGGCGCAATGCCTAAGCATTGCAGTAGCTATGCAAAAGCCAAAAACCTTAAGCGGTGTCATTGCGAGCCGCCGAAAGGCGGCGTGGCAATCTCAAAGGGGAACTTTATTCATTTATGGTGTCAAAGGATATTAGGGACCTAAAATAATAAATAATCATTATTTTCAGGCAAAAAAGGGTCCTTTGGGTTATCCAACGTACACCCTTGCATTTTGAGATTGCCACGCCAGTGTGTGCACTGGCTCGCAATGACACATCGGTAGGTTTTCGCAAAATTCGAACGGCTCGAAAAATAAGAATTTCGCGAAGCATACAAAGCTTCAGGGGGCGTTGCGGCAAAAGCTGCAACGCCCCCCTTAGTATATCCCAAATTTTCCAAAGGGTCAACCACAGGAAGAAGGATTATTTTTTTGTGCGGATACCGTTAGTCCCAAATAATCGTTGGTATTGTAGGTATCGGCAGCGGATCCTGCTGTTGAGAAATCAGGGCAATGTAGATACTCTTGTCCTGCGTAACGGAACAGTGTGTGCATTGATAGGTATCCGAGGATGCAACCACCCAGTCATGTTCTCCCAGTTCCGTTTCTTCAACATAAAAATAATCACAGTCGGTACACCGATATTCAATTCTGCCGCAGGTTATACAGGTTCCGGGGAACTCCTGGGTTTGCAAATGATGGGGAAGCTGCTCATAGGTACAGCTTTCTGCGTGGTTACATCGGCTGCAGGTGCGCTTGCCCTGGCCAGGTGCGGCACAGGTGGCCTCCAATATGACCTCCTCATGGAGATCGTGGACATTGTTAACAGGCAAAACGCCGGTGATGAACACCGCCTGACAGTAGCTGCAGGTGGCGCTTGTATGGCCTTCTTCTGTGCAGTTTGGTTCTACGGTGAAGTAGGGTGCACCGGGGATATGGCCGGTGATTTCCAGTGCCTGCGTCTGCTGCGCGCCGCAGCCCCGGCAGGTGTAGAGCCGGGTGCCCTGGGCAATACAGGTGGGCTTGACAGAGACGATGCCGTCGTCGTAGCTGTGGGGCAGCTTGTCCACCGCCGTTGTATAGCAGTGGGCGCACTGACGGCAGGTCAGTGTCTGCATCCCTTCCGCGGTGCAGGTAGGCGCAACGGTGATGCTGCTTTCATAGCTGTGCAGGCAGGCCACGGGATTTGTCAGGAAACATCCTGCCAGGGTGAAGCAAAGCATAACGGCAGCCAGGGTCAGCCAAAAGGCAGGCTTTTTATAATGCAGGATGCCTTTGATTCGGGTCTTCAGACTGACCTCGCCAAAGGCTACCGGACAGGCCATAATGATCCGATGGCCGCTGCTGCAGCTTAGAAGGGCCTGGGAATATTCCTTTTTGCCGGCATTGTCCAGCCGGGAGATCACCTTTTCGTCACAGGCCCGTTCAATATCCCGGCAAAGCAGAATATAGGCCACCCAAAGCAGAGGGTTAAACCAGTAGACGGTCAGCAGGAAAAATCCCAGGGGCTTCCATAGATGGTCACGTCGCCGGATATGGGCCTGCTCGTGGGACAGAACATACTGAAGCTGGCTTTCCTCCATATCGGAGGGTACATAGATCCGGGGGCGGATCGTGCCGAAGACAAAGGGAAAATCCACATTGTCGCACAGGTAGGCGTTGTCCCGGAGGGGCAGACTGGCCCGTACCCTCCACCGCAGGGATACATAGCTGATCAGGCTGTACAGCAGCATCAGGCCCACGCCTGCCAGCCACACCCATCCTGCTACAGACAGGACTTGCTCCAGCAGATTTTTCTGAGGGGCAATATGAGTGGTAAACAGGGGGTTCACGGCAGCATTGACCGCCGGAATACCGCTATAGATCGCCGGAGTCTGGGAAACGGCAATATCCTGGGGGATCACCTGTGGGCTGGGGATCAGACTGAAGCTGCTCTCAATGGTGAAAGGCAGGATCAGCCGCAGTCCCACCACGGCCCAAAACAGGCAAACGATCCATTTTGGTATCTTTGGGAACAGCCGCAGCAACAGCACCGCCAAGACGATCCAGCCTGCGGTGATGCTGATATTCAGCAGATGAATGAAAACTTCAGTCATAGGCGTTTACTCAAAAGACTCCACCATACGCTTGATCTCCTCAAGCTCCTTCTGAGACAGCGTTTTTCTGGTGGTAAAGGCGGCAATAAATGCAGGCAGAGAACCCTGGAAGGTGTCCTGAACGAACTGCTCGCTTTGCATAGCCTGGAATTCTTCCTTGGTGATCAGAACGGTGACAGTTTGTTTGTTCATGGAAAAGATCTGCCGGTTGCAGAACTTTTTCAGCACGGTATAGGTGGTGGTGCGCTTCCAGTTCAGCTCTTTTTCGCACAGCTCCACCAATTCCTTTGTGGATAAGGGCGCGTTGCTCCATACAATGTCGGCAAACTGGGACTCTACTACACCAAGTCTGGTCTGTATCATAAAACCATCTCCTTTTATAAAAAATAATTTTACACTTTAAGACTACCATTTATAGACGAAAATGTCAAGATATTGTTGACAGATTTAGCCAGGCGATATATAATGAAAATGTCTACAAGGCATAAACGAACGATACAAGGAGGAATGAAAGATGAAACGGATAAGTAAGCTTTCGGGCATACTGCTTTTGGTGATCACCGCACTGGTGCTGACGGCAGTGTTTCTGCCCAACCGCGCGGAGGCTGTCACTGTGGACAGCGGAAGCTGCGGCAGTAATGTTTCCTGGTCCATCAGTGATGCCGGCGTTTTGACCATTTCCGGCTACGGACCCATGAAGGATTACAGTGAAGATGAGATGCCCCCCTGGGTCGTCTATGCCAAATATATATCCGGCATCAACATTTCCAATGGCGTGACATCCATTGGCAATTATTCCTTCGTTTACTGTCTGCGTGTGACTTCTTTAACCATTTCCGGCAGCGTAAAAACCATTGGTGAGGGGGCCTTTGGCCTTTGCACAAGTCTGGAAACTGTGACCATACCGTATGGAGTGCAGACAATCAAAAAAATGGCCTTTGCCGACTGTACGTCGCTTTCTACTGTTGAACTTTCTGCTTCTGTTTCTTCCATTGGTACAGGAGCTTTTGCAACGGGCAGCAAGCTCTCCGGGATCAAGGTCAGTGACAGCAACCCGTACTATTGCAGTGACAGCAACGGTGCGCTTTACAACAAAAGCAAGACCACGCTGCTGCAGGTGCCTGCCGTATTGGACCGATACTATGAGATGGCCAACACAACCACAAAGATCGAGCAATACGCTTTTTATTGTTGCAAGCTAACCTCTGTAGCTGTTCCGGCCGGTGTCAAAACAGTTGGTGCCAATGCCTTTTTGAATTGTGAGGAGTTGCTGCAGGTCTACTACCGTGGCACAAAGACCCAGTGGAACGGCATAAAAATTGGCGCAGAAAACCAGGCACTGCACAATGCAAAGCGGACATACAAATACAATGGTCCTACGGCCGCCAAGATCGTCAATATGCCATCTACGCTCTATATCAAGAGGGATAGTGAGGCATATGTATCAGTTACTGCAACAGGAACAGATTTGAGGTATCAATGGCAGAAGCGGCACAACAATGGCAGATGGTACGATTTGGATGGCTATCCACGCACAAGCAATCGTATTAAGATTGATACAACGATATACAACGATAAATGTCAATACCGGTGTTATATCACGGCTATTACAGGTGAAACGGTGTGCACAGAGAAGATAACTGTGCGCGTGATGGGCATCGAACTGTATCCCGAAGGTCGCTATATTGCCCGCATCGGAGAGACGGTTACCATGGCTGCCAAGGTAACCGGAAATCCCAAATGTTACTGGCAGTATAAAAGAAAAGGCGAAACCGAGTGGACCAATTTGGAAGGCGCCAACCGTCCGGTACTAAAGGTAAAGGCCACGTCCGATAACCACAACACCAAATACCGCCTGGTTATAGAAGATGCGGCAGGGCATACCATTAAAACGAGAGGCGCAGAGCTGTTTGTTTTGCAAGTAACCAAGCAGCCTGTGTCGGCCAAGGTGACTGCCGGAGAAACAGCGGTCTTGAAGGTTTCCGCTACCGGACATATGCGGAAATTCCAGTGGCAGTTCCGCAAATCTGCCTTGGATCCCTGGGAGAAGAGCCCTGCCAAGGGAAATAACACCGCAACCTTGAAAATTTCTGCCACTGCCGGGAAAAACGGCTACCAGTACAGATGTATGGTCAAAGACAGTGACGGAAATACGGTCTATTCCAAAATTGCAACTATGTATGTGCTGCGTGTAAAGACCCAGCCGCAAACAGCCAAGGTAGCTGCTGGTGACACGGCCGTGTTCAAGGTTTCCGCCACCGGCCACGGCAAGACCTACCAGTGGCAGTACCGCGCCTCTGCGGACAGCCCCTGGAAAAATACCAGCGCCACCGGCAACAAGACGGCGACCTTGAAAGTGCCTGCAACCGTCAGCAGATCCGCTTATCAGTACCGCTGTGTCGTGAAGGACTCTGCCGGTAATACCGTCAATTCCAAGGCGGTTTCCCTGTATGTACTGGGGATCAAGACCCAGCCTGCTGCGGCTCAGGCGGTTGCCGGAACCAACGCAGTGTTTAAGGTTGAAGCTACTGGCCACGGAAAAACCTACCAGTGGCAGTACCGCACTTCCCCGGAGGGAGCGTGGAAAAATGCCGCTGCTACCGGCAACAAAACAGCCAACC
>JAFSET010000087.1 GCA_017435615.1 Oscillospiraceae bacterium
ATTGCCACACCAGTGACATTGGTCACTGGTTCGCAATGACACCGCTTTCGGTTTTTTGTATTTATGTAAATGGAGAAAGGCTTTGCGTATCAGCATATTTCCTGTTTAACAAAACGAAAAAAACCACCAAAATGTCATTGCGAGCCAGTGCGCACACTGGCGTGGCAATCTCAAAATACAAGGGTGTACGTTGGATAACCCAAAGGACCCGTTTCGGCCTAAAAATAATGATTATTTATTATTTTAGGTCCCTAATATTCTTTGACACCATAAATGAATCAAGTTTCCCTTTGAGATTGCCACGCCAGTGACATCGGTCACTGGCTCGCAATGACAAATCGGTGGGTTTCCGCAACATTCAAACAGTTCGATAAACTGGAAGTTATTTTTACAGAAAGGATGTGACCGTCTGTGGAATTAAAGCATATTGCCCTCCGGGAGGGACGGCTGAGCAGCTTCTTAAAGCAGGAATTGGGCCTGTCCACCGGACTGATGAACCGGCTGAAATGGGCCCAAAGGCTCTACGTCAACGGGCAAAGCCGTCACGCAGACCACTGGGTAACCCCCGGGGATGTGATCACCGCGGTGCTGGACGACGATCAGCCCCAGTATCCGGCCCAGGACGGTCCCATCACGGTTTTGTATGAGGATGAACATCTGCTGTGCGTGGATAAGCCGGCAGGAATGTTGGTCCACCCCTCCAGAGCCTGCTGCACCGGCACCCTGGCCAATTATGTGCTGGGCTATTATGAAAAAACCGGCCAAAAGAGCGCCTTTCATCCGGTGACCCGGCTGGACCGGGATACCTTTGGGGTGGTGCTGTTAGCGAAAAACAGCCATGTCCACGGTCTTCTCAATCAGCTTCACGCGGAAAAAGCTCTAATAAAAACTTATGAAGCGTTGGTATTTGGCAAACCCGGTCAGCCCCAGGGGCAGATCGATGCCCCCATCGCCCGGCTGCCTCTGCCCAGTCTGCTGCGGCAGGTCCATCCGGAGGGAAAGCCTGCCCGGACCTTGTATTGGGTCACGGAAACATATGACGGTTGGAGCAAGGTGCTGCTGCAGCCGGTGACCGGAAGGACCCATCAGCTCCGGGTCCACTGTGCCTATCTTGGGTTTCCCATTTTGGGTGATCCCCAGTACGGCACAGAGCAGTCCCTAATGCTCTCCCAAAAGCTGGGGCTGTCCTCCCAGGCCCTGTGCGCCCGGGAGTTGTCCTTCCCCCACCCCATCACCGGAACCCCCTTGCAAATTCAATCGAAGTTCCATGTATAAAAATTGGCTGTTGCAATTGCTGCAACAGCCAATTTTTATTCCGTTCCTGTGTAGACCTGGGCTGCCAAATGGTAGTTATACAGTGCCATCAGCAGTGCTTTCAAGGGATTTGCTGCACCGGGCTTGTGATACATTCTGCAAATATAGTCCATAGGGCTATAGGAGATATGCAATTGCGCCGTACCGTCTGTTACCGTCAGTACCACATCCCGATCCAGTGCCTGAGGATCGATCCCGGCTACCTCCACATAGTATAGCTGCTCCTTTTGGACAGGCATATACACGCCGCCGTTCACCGTAAAGGTAGCCCCTTCCGGGAGGACCCCTGTAAAGTAGAAACGGACCGCGTTTTTATTGCGGTAAAGCAGGGATGCGCCGTACAGCTTTACGCCGTCCACTGCGCCCTCTACGCCGATCTGTCCATCCCCGGCAGGCACTTGCTGAGCCACAGAAATGCCGGTGCTTGCCAAATCATCCGTATTGTAGCCAAAGTAGGCCTGGGCAGCGCCGCCATAGGACAGCATTTGCGCCACCAACGCCTTGGTCTTGTCATCAAAGCCGTTTTCCTCCGCCAAGATATGGTCTGCATATCGGCGGACGGAATAGGTCTTGGTTTGGATCTGCGTGCCATCTACCAGTAAGCAGACCGTTACCGGCTCCGTCATTTGGGCAGCCGCCAGCTCTGTGCGGAAGCTGTAAAGGCCGGTTTCAGCATCTCTGGGAGCTTGCGCCGCCGGATACACCGCAGTTTCTCCTCCTGCCGTGATCTGAACCACAGTATCCTCCAGGAAGTCATCCGGCAAAGCCGCAAAGAAATTCATACCGACGGCATCACCCAAAATCAAATTCCACTGCTCCACCTCTGCCTGCTCCACGGTGTAGCTGCACGCCACAAAGCCGGTGTAGGCCCGGATACCCCGGACATAGCAGGTATAGGTGCCGTTTTCGGTGTAACTGACGGTGCCGGTGAGGGTGTAGTCCTCCCCTTCTGTCAGGAGCTTACCGTCATAGATAACCTCCATGGAAACGGTTTTCAGCTTGCCGTTGCCTGCCTGGGGCCGCACTTGGATGTGGGCATCCTTCAGGTTTTGCGCAGACGGTCCGCAGGCCACTGCATAGGTGGTCACACCGTCTTCCGGCGCAACATACCGCACCGACAGATTGCCGCTTTCATCTGCCTTTTGCTGGGTGATATACAGAACATTTTCTGGTGACAGCGGTTGCAGGCTCAGTTTTTTCAGCACCAGCACCGCATATTCCTCCCCGGCAACCAGTCCGGAGAAGAAGGAGGTTTTCAGCACCTTGGTATCAAATACCGTTTCTTCCTCTGTGCCACCGGAAACCGCCCGGACTGTCTTTTTCACTGTCGGCTCTGTAGCTTCCGTTACTGCTGCGGCAGCTTCCGGCGTGTAAGGTGTCCAGGTCAGGCTGCCTCCATAATTTTGCATCACAGAAGTTGTCCAGGTGTCATTGCCTTCCGGGTAGTAAGCAACAGCGGTAACCGAATTGAAGCTATTGCCTGCAAACCCAGGCGCATCACCGATAAAATACAATTCCGACAGGCTGGTACAGCCTTGGAAGGCTTGACCGCCAATGCTCTGCAGGGTCGAGGGCAAGCTGACGCTTTCCAGCTTGGAACATTCCGCAAAGGTGATGTTACCAATATGGGTAACGCCCTCGTCGATCTGGACGGTCTTCAAACTATGTCTGCAGTGTTTGACTACCCAGTCATAATGTCCTTCATAATACGGCATTTCCATTGTGCTGCCCGTGGGACAGGTAAAACGTATGCTGGTTATATTCCCGCACCCGCTAAAACAATAACTCGTTCTAAGCTGCGCAGGAATGGTCAAATCGGTCAGCCCTGTGCAATTACTGAAGGCATAGCTGTTTATCACTGTAACAGTGTTTGGAATGACGATCTTTTCAAGGCTGCTGCAATTATAAAAACAGTAATCCGGTATCGTAGTCAAACGCTCAGAAAGAGCAAATGCTCTCAAGCTGGTGCAACCGTCAAAGCAATATTTTCCAATGCTTTCCAGGCTTTCAGGGCCTCCGGCGTTTTCTAAGCTGCTGCAGTTTTGAAAGGCGTAATCCCCCAATGTCCGCAGACTGTCCGGCAGCACCGCGGTAACCAGTCCGGTACAGCCGTTAAAGGCATAACCTTCTACTGTCTCCAAACCTTCCGGCAATTCAATCGTTGTCAGTCCGGTACAGCCCTGAAATGCCTGATGTCCGATGCTTTTTAAGGTTGAAGGCAGACTAACGGTTTCCAGTTTCGGGCAATCTACAAAGGTCATATTACCAATACGCGTAACACCCTCGTCGATTTGGACGGTCTTCAGGCTCTCTCTGCAGTATTTAACTGTCCAACTGTAATAATATTCATAATCCTGCATGGAAACGGCGCTGCCCTCCGGACAAGTATAGTGTATGCTGGTGATATTGGCGCAGCCGTCAAAATAGTTACCACCTTTAACATGGGCAGGAACGGTCAGATCGGTCAGCCCTGTGCAAATATGAAAGGCATAATTGTCAATCCTCGTAACACTGTTTGGAATGACGATTTTTTCGATGGAACTGCAGTTTTGAAAACAATATTCCGGTATCGTAGGCAAATGCTCGGAAAAGGCAAATGCTCTCAAGCTGGTGCAACCGTCAAAGCAATACTTGCCAATACTTTCCAGGCTGCAGGGTCCTCCGGCGTTTTCTAAGCTGCTGCAGTTTTGGAAGGCGTAATCCCCCAATGTCCGCAGGCTGTCCGGCAGTACCGCGGTAACCAGTCCGGTGCATCCCAGGAAGGCATTGCTGTCTATGGCTGCCAGGCCTTCCGGCAACGTGACCGTTGTCAGGCTGGGGCAATTTTGAAATGCCTGATGTCCGATGCTTTTCAGGGTGGAAGGCAGGCTGACGCTTTCCAGCTTGGTGCAGTCCACGAAGGTCAAATTGCCAATATGGGTAACGCCCTCGTCGATCCGAGCGGTCTTCAGGCTCTCTCTGCAGTGTTTGACTACCCAGTCATAATGTCCTTCATAATACGGCATTTCCACTGTGCTGCCCGTGGGACAGGTAAAATGTATGCTGGTTATATTCCCACAGCCGCTAAAACAATAACTCGTTCTAAGCTGCGCAGGAATGGTCAGATCGGTCAGCCCTGTGCAATCTTTGAAGGCATTGCTGTCTATGAATGTAACACTGTTTGGAATAACGATTTTTTCAATGGAACTGCAGTTTTGAAAACAGCATTCCGGTATCGTAGTCAAATGCTCGGAAAGGGCAAATGCTCTCAAGCTGGTGCAACCGTCAAAGCAATATTTTCCAATACTTTCCAGACTTTCAGGGCCTCCGGCCTTTTCTAAGCTGCTGCAGTTTTGGAAGGCGTAAGCACCCAGGGTCCGCAGACTATCCGGCAGCGCCGCAGTAACCAGCCCGGTACATCCCAGGAAGGCATTGCTGTCTATGGTTTCCAGCCCCCCCGGCAACGTGACCGCTGTCAGGCTGACGCAATTTTGAAAGGCCTGATGGCCGATGCTTTTCAGGGTGGAGGGCAGACTGACGCTTTCCAGCTTGGCGCAGTCCACAAAGGTCAAATTTCCAATATGGGTCACGCCCTCGTCGATCACCACTGTTTTCAGGCTGTTATTGCAATATTTGGTCACCCGGTCATAATGGCCCTCGTAATTCGGCATCGCAACTGTACTGCCCTCCGGGCAGGTGAAACGGATGCTGGAGATATTGCTGCAGCCGACCAGGAAATTTCCGGTAAAAAGCCTTGCCGGGATCTGCATACTGACCAAATTCACGCAGTCTTTGAATGCATTGGAAGGGAACGAATTGATCCCGTCGCCAATCTTCAAATACTGTATGTCAGATCGATAGTCTGCCCAGGGAATACCGGTCACGCTGCCACTGCCCCGGATCTGCAGCAGACCGTTCTCATACAAGATCCAGGCGGCATCGGTGCCGCAGGAGCCTGACGCAATAATATTGCCCACAGCGGTGATCAGATCCACCTCGGTGACACCCTGATTATAGAAATTGTTGGTGCTGCCGGATACGCCCAGCCGGAAGGTGACCTTCTGCGCCTGATCTGCTGTGACCGTTTGGGTTGCGCTGACGCCCTCAAAGGAAGCCGTAAGCTGATGTTCCTTTTTGGGCAGATAGAGCTCCGCAACGCCATTTGCGTTGGTCATCACCGTCTGCCCGTCCGCGGTCACAGCGGCATTTTCCACAGGCTGCCCCTGCTTGCCATACACCTGAGCAACGGTATGATACAGAACATAGGGACATTCTCCCCATTTCAGGCCGGAGCTATGGCAGGCGCAGATATAGAAATCCGTCAGCTTATAGGAAAGCTCCAGCAGCTCTGCCGTAAAGGTGAGAAAATCCATTTTCAGCAATTGCAGCTCCACAGAGCCTTCCAGGAAAACCTCAATATCACCGTCCACACAGCTTGTACACTGGTGAAGTTGTTCTCCGGCATCCTCCGAAAAATCAAGCTGGGCCGTGATCCTGCCGCCCACACTCAGCTTCAGGGAGACATCCGCCAGCACACCGCCCACCAGGCCAATATGAGGCTCTACATACAAAGAAATTCCCAACTCACCCTGAAGCTCCTGCTGAAGCTCCACCTGTGGACCAACACTTAGGTCTGTACAGCTCCAGCCGGTATGATCCCGGGTGAAGTTAAAGCCGGTGGATGCGGTGACGGTTGCGGAGAATGTGCCCTCCATGGTCAGAGAAAGTTCTACGCCGGGGCGCACACCTACCACCACCGCACCGGCCAGCAACGGGATATTCAAGCCAGTCAGCTCCCACTGTGGGGTCCAGGGGCTTTCCGCTGTCACCTCTGCGGAAACTTCCAGTTGATTGTCCATCAAAAACAGCATCTGCTGGTAGCTTGATGAAATATAGTAATCGTAGGAAACATCGATCTGCAAGCTCAAAACGCCCTGAATACTCAGGTTTTCGCCTTCTGCCAGGTCCAATTCGAAATCCAGGGTCTCCGATGCGGTATTACCGGCACGGCTGGCTGGCTTCAAAGCATTTTTGCCCAAATAGGCAGCACCGGCGCTGACGCCGGTTTCATCCACCTGGGCATCGGCACTGCTGCCGGTGGTTTCGATCTTCAGGTGGGAAAAGACTTCCTCCAGCTCCACATCACCGCCGGTCACAGTGACTGTGGTGCCGTCCACGGTGATCTGCGCCACCTTGACGATCATCAGGTCATTGTCACCATAGGGATAGACCAGCACATCCCCAGGCTGTAACGCCGTAAACTGCGCATCGGCATTTTCGACGGTGTATACGGCATTTTCAGCGTCCGCAGCCGTGACCGTATTGATGCCTGCTGTTTTTTGGATAACCACCGTCTTTTCATCGCACACGGCAAAGTTCGTGGTCTCATCCGCGTCCAAATTCAGGACCAGGTCCGGGTCATAATCCTGGGTCGTGGATGCCAAAAGTGCCTGCATTTGCCGAGTATACATAGGCGTTTCGTAAGCAGCGCACAGGGGAGAATGGTCGTATGTATCCAGCAAATAGGCCGTTGCCATAAAGTATTCCGGGATTTCCCCGTCCAAGGAAATCGTTGCTGCCGTTTCCTCCGGCTGAACGGTCAAATTGGCAGAAAACAGTAATTGCTGCGCATCCTCGCTGTAAAGTGCCACTACCAAATAAGCCTGTTCCAAGGTGCTGTAGCGCACCGTAGCCACGCCGTCAGCGATCTCCAGGCTTTGGATATTGGCACCGGTACTGTTTTTCTGCTGCGCCTGTTCCAGCTCTTCTGAGAGCATCACGCCAAGGTCATTGGTACCCTGGGCGGTAATTTCGCTGTTTTGTGCCGTGAGCTGAGAGGTTTCCTCTCCATAGGCAGAAACCGGAAACGCCCCCATCAGCAGTGTCAAAACCAGGAGTAAGCATACAACTCTCTTCATATTTCCACATCCCTTTAGTTTTCAAAAATCCAAGCAGATTATATAAAATATTCCTCAAAAATGCAATCAACAGACTGTTGGATCAAAATTTTTGAAGGATCCCGTTTATGCCGGCTTGCAGCGCTTCCGGGGATACCCCGGCCCTGTTCAGCAACGCTTCTTCCGTATCACAGCCGTGAGGGACGCTCCAGGCTCCGGCATCGGATCCCGGTGCGATCAATCCCCCCATTTGGGTATAACGATGGATATTTTCCAGTGCGCTTTCCAAAATCTGCTCCACCGCCCGGTCATCAAAGCGGCCCTTACCTCTGAGATTTCCCACGGTGGACACCGTAGGTACCCACACCGTTTTTGCCTCCTTCATAGCCCACAGCGCCTCCTCATGCAGGTAGGCCCCATGCTCTACAGAGTCTACCCCGGCTTCTGCCGCCGGCAGCACTGCCTCGGTGCCATTGGCGTGGGCCATCACGGAAAAACCCTCCTCATGGGCAATGTGGACAAGCTGTCGAATCCATTGTCCATCCAAAGCAGGCTCCGTCAGCACGCCGAACCAGTTAAAATCCATCAGTCCGGAGATCATGATCTTGATAAAGTCCGCACCGTCAGTTCTGGCTTTTTTCACCAATTGGGTATATTCGTTTATGGTGCTGTAGCAAACACCAATGAAGCTTCCGTAGTGTCCTGCCTTGCACAGGGGCGCACCGGGAGTTTTATAGGTGATGCCGTAATCCTCAGCCAGCTCCCGGGCACGGAAGCCTGCACCCCAGCGGTCACCTCCGTCCCGGAGGTATGTATACCCCTGGGCCTGATAGGTTTTCAGCATCTTATGGATAAAGCCGTCATCCGGTATCTGCGCATGCCGCATAAGGGCAGCTTTCCAGTCGATCCCATCCAAAACCGCGTGAATATGACAGTCCGCCTTCATAGATATCCCCCCTACTCAAAAACAAGGGCGGAGCCCCCTCCGCCTTCAATCAATATTTAAAAATCGAGTTATCGAGCCGTTTGAACTTTGCGAAAACCTACCGATGTGTCATTGCGAGCCAGTGCTCACACTGGCGTGGCAATCTCATAGTGAAACTTCATACACTTAGAACGCCAAAGGATATTGGGAGCCTGAAATAATAATTATTTTAGGCCGGAACGTGTCCTTTGAATTCGAAAAATGTACTTCCTTGCATTTTGAGATTGCCACGCCGCCATTTAGCGGCTCGCAATGACACCGCTTTAGGTTTTCTGTTTTTTGCGCCGTCCGTAGGACAGCAGTTTCATCCAACTAAGAGTTCGAAAAATAAGAATTTAGCAGCAGAAAAACCAACGGCCGCCGCAGCAGAACATAGATACCAACCAGGACAGGCACAGCGGCACACAGGGGCCGCCCTCGGTGGTAAAGCCCCGGAAAGAGCCGGCCTGATGGCGATAGGCTGCACCGCCGTTTTGGATGGCGTCCAGCGTTTCCTGGTACTGCATATTGTCCGGGTCCTTGGCAATGGCCTGACGAATATGCTCCAGGGCCGTTACCTGATTGCCCAGGCCGTCATTGGCAAGAGCCGACAGAAAGTACCACTGGGCATCACGCTGGGAAACCGACTGCAGCACATTCAGCGCCTCCTGGTATCTGCCAAAGCGGATATAGTTATAGGCTGCCTGCTGATACCGGTCCGTATCGGACCGCTCATAGGTGCTTCCGCCATATCCGCCGTAGCCGCCGTAGCCGCCATACCCGCCGTAGCCGCCGTAGCCATATCCCTGGGGGCCGGTCTGCCGATGCTTTTCCGGGTTTTTGATCTTGTCATAGGCATCGTTGACCTGCTGCATTTTTTTCGCAGCCTCTTTGTCGCCGGGATTACGGTCCGGGTGATATTTTTTGGCAAGACGGCGGTAAGCCTGCTTGATCTCCTCATCGGAGGCATTGGGGCTGACGCCTAATATCTTATAAGGATCATCCATCATGCTTCTTCGCTCCTCGCTGTTGACGGCGGTAGGACAGCCAAATACCGCTGTAGAGAATGTTGTCCAGCAGCTTCTTATCCTGCACCAGTGGCAAACGCTCATAGTGATCGGCGCAGCGGCCCATAGCCAGCACCAAATATTCCTCCCAACGGTCCCAGTCTTCGCCGGTACCCATTGCCGCAAAGGGGTTGTAGCTGCCCTTTTTCATATCCTTGCGGTAGTCAATGGCCGCATCGGCCAAATAAATAAACCGCCCCAACGCCATGCCCATTTGCCGCAAATTCTCTTCCCACAGATCTTCCCGGTACACAAACAACTCTGCCATCAACCGGCCAAAGCAGGCAGCAGGCTCATCCGGGTTTGCACAGCCTGCCTGCTCCAGAGCACTAAGCTGCCGGATACAATCTTCAATGGCAGCGCACTGCCGGGGCCATCTGCCGCGGATTTTCTCCATAGGCGTACCAAAAATGCCGGACAGCATTTTGGCAGAGAGCTTTTTGTCATCGTTTTGATCATCCAGGGCCTTATAGTAGGCCAGTGCCACATTCATATCGGCGCAGTAGCTTACATAGGGGTTTTCCACCCAGGGCCGCGGCTTAACAGGATGGAGCATACAGGCTTTTTCGCCGGTTCGCTCCTCCGGTTCATACAAACTGGTGTGCAGCAAAGCCAAAAACGCCATATCGTAGCTTAAACTCAGCCGGGACAGGTTGGAGCTTTGGGTGCGGATGCTTCTGCAGATGCCGCAGTATATCCCGGTGTACCGGTCCCGTTCCTGTTGGGACAGCTCTCCGGTATCCGCCATAACAAAGCCAAACATAATAGGTCCTCCGATCTGCTTTTGGGAAACTGTAGCACAGCTTTATGAACAGTTCATAAACATCGGAAAAATTTTACAAATCAGCCTTTGCCTGTGCGCTCCGGAAGTCTACCCAGCACGCTGCGGATCATATCCATCCGGCCCCGTCCATCCAGCATCTGCACGATGTCAAAGCCGGGACGGCGGTTGGCCTCAATGATCACCGGGCCCTGATCGGAAAAGGCCACATCCCAGCCGATAACCAGAATGTTATTATCCTCCAGGGCTCCCTTCAGCACCAGCTCCACCGCCTGCTCAAAGTCCGGCAATTGGAAGCCGTCAAAGGCCACACCGGTGGTGGGATGTACCGAAAAGACACGGCCGTCCTTGTCGTAGCCGTTGCCCATCAGCTTGCCGGTGGACTGATCCACTGCCACCGCCATACCCTGGGCGTGGAAATTATCCACCGCATTGACGCCGTTGCCCACACGCAAGCCCATCCACAGGATCTCCGGCTTGCCGTGGTCGTTAAAGGTCATCACCCGGGCAGTGTTCACACTGGCCGGGCACAGGGCGTTCATATCCGGATGCTGACGCACAAGCTGCTCCAAAAAGATCCGGTCCCGGACACATTGATCAAAAAATGCCTGCCGGTCCTGAATGTCCGCCGCGTTTTGCTTTTGCACATTCTGACCGCCCAGTCCGTCATAGGGCTTGGACATAAACTGGGGATTTTTGTCCAAAAAGGCGCAGACGGCCTGAAAATCATCCTCACCGGGCACCACACAGTCCCGGCGGGTATAGTCTTTAAACTCACGCAGGAAGTTTTGCTTCACCGTAAAACGCTTTTTAAAAGCGGAGGGCGAAACCGTTTCATAAAAGCGGTTTTCTGTCCGGGTGCTGACATAGTCCTTGCGCTGGGCAGTATTCCGCTTGTAAATTTCGTAGTTCAGATAATCACTCAGAGCCAAGCCGTAGCGGAATACGCACCAGGCTGTGTCCACCACCAAAAAAGGAAAGAACCGATGCTCTTTTTGGGCAACCTTTGCCAGATTTTTGAAAAACCGTCCGTAATTGGCAGTAAAGATATAAGAATAAAAAGCCATATCAGAATCTCCTTTTGTTCATAAGAAAACAGTTGAATACACCGCCGTAGAAGACGATGCTGATGCAAAAATACAACCACAACATTCCGATCGCCACGGAATACACAGAGCCGTAAATACCGGCATAGCCGGAAAAATGCTCGACATACTCAGAATATAGCCGGGAAAAGGTCAGCCACCCAAGGCTGGAGAGCACCGCGCCGGGAAAGGCATCCCTGAGCTTGCCGGCGTTATTGGGCAGTGCCAAAAACATAGCGGTAAACAGACCTGTCTGCAGCAGCAGAAGCAAAATGGACCGTAGCCCCAGCACATCGTAAAGAAATCGGACAAAGGGGGTGTCCGCAGGCAGGCTTTGCAGCAGGCTCGTACCAAACACATTCAAAAGCAGTGTCAGCAACAGCACGATCAAGAAAGCAAACATATAGCCCATACTCACCAGCCGGGTGTAAAAATATCCCCGGCTTTCCCGAACGCCGTAGATGGCGTTCAGACCGATCACCAGCCCGTAAATGCCTCTGCTGGCGGACCACAGGGCCACTGCCACAGAAAGGGAAAGCACCGTTCCGGTGGTATTTTGATAGGTGCTCAGGACGATGCGGCGCACCATGGGCAGCAAAACCTCCGGCACAAAGCCTTCGATCACCGCCAGCAGACTGTTTCCGTCCAGTCCGGCGTAGCGCAAAAGCCCCAGCAGCAGCACCAGTCCCGGGAACAGGGACAGGATCATAAAAAAGCTGGTATAGGCAGCATAAAGACCTACCCGGAAACTCGCCAGCCAGCGAACGGTACGGTTGATCTGCCCCAAAAGACCGCCTTTTGGAATTTTTTGCATGGGATCACACTCCAAAAAATTATTATTTATTCTCTATTATTTGTTATTTTGTGGTTGCAAGTTTTGCACGGCTCAAAAATCGAATCGTTAAATAATAAAGAATAAATAATAAATAGTTTTCACTTTATGTTGGAACGGGTCCTTTGCGTTGCACATTGTACACCCTTTCATTTTGAGATTGCCACACCGCCGTTTCGGCTCGCAATGACACCGCTTTCGATTTTTGCTTTACGCAAAGGGGCTGTCTCACAGACCATGAGTCAGCCCCTTTCGGTAAACGCAATTTTACTGCTGCAGCAATTCCATCATAAATTTCGCGATATCCGTATTGTCGGAAACCTGCCCGTGGAACTGCTGTGTGCCGTACCCCAGCGCCAGTAACACAACATCCTGCCCGGTGTGGTCCGTGGTAGAGAAGGTAATGGTGTCCTTTGTGGCACGGTCCGCAGGCAGGCTGACACCGCCGCACTCATGGTCAGCGGTAATGATCAGCACCGTATCCGGGTGCTTCAGGCAGTAGTCCATCGCCACCGCCACTGCCCGGTCAAAGGTTACAACGGAGCTGAGCTTGCCCTCCAAATTATTTTTGTGGCCGCTCTTATCGGTGCCGCAGCCCTCCACCATCAGGAAAAAGCCCTTTTCGTTTTCCAGTCTGTTCAGGGCAATTTCTGTGGAATAGGCCAGGAAATTGTCACTTTCGTAAACATTGCTTGCCAAATAGCCGTAGAAGGGCTTCTCCGGGTCCTTATCCAGCACAGTGGTAAATTTGGAGAAGTTGGGGGCAACGAGGTAGTTGTCCAGGGCTGCCAGGGAGCTTTCGCTCAAACCGATCTCACGCATAGCGTATTCGCCATTGCCGATGAGTACGTCCGGACCGGCGGCGACCATCTGATCCCACAGAGCCACCGTATCATCCCGGCTGTTATGGTGGACCAAAAAGCCGGAGGGGGTAGCGCCTGTCATATCGTCATTGGTGACCACGCCGATCTTCTTGCCCTGCTCCCGGGCAACCTCGCAAACATTCTTCACAGGCTGTCCGTCAGGGTCCATACCCACAAAGCTGTTGGTGGTTTTTACGCCGGTAGCCAATGCGGTGGCCGCAGCGGCAGAATCGGTCACATCGCTGCTGTCGGAGTGGGTGGTGCAAGTGCCGCGCGCCGGCAAAAAGTCCATAGCCAGGCCGTAGGAAAATTTATCCTCGGCAAAATTCCGGGCATTTTCTATATCATTCACGCCCATGCCGTCAGCGATCATAAGGATCACATTTTTCGGCTGAACATAGTCTGCCTCGGCTGCATCCTCCAAAGTCCGCTGAGAGACCTCCACAGGACCGGTGTGATACCAAACAAAGGGTTCCGTCTCCACCGGCTCGGCAGTGCCGCCGCAGGCGCAAAGGCTACAAAGAAGCAGAACCGAAAGCAGCAGGCTCAGAAGCTTTTTCATAGGAAAACCTCCTGACTTATTCCGCGGAGATCAGGTAGTAGTACACCGGCTGACCGCCGCAAAGCAGGTTTACATCCGCATCCGGGCAGATGTCGGCAAACAGGTCCGCAGCCTTTTGGGCGTGCTTTTCCTGAATATCCTCGCCGTAGTAGATGGTAATATAGCTCTTGCCCTCGTCCCGGACCTTTTCAGCCAGGGAGCGCAGCAGGACCTTAATATCCCGGCTGGTGCCAAACAAGGCACTCCCGTACATAGCCAGATAGTCACCTTCGTGGATATCGTAGCCGTCAAAATCGGAGTTCCGGGCGGCGTAGGTGATCTGCATGGTGTCCACCGTGGACAGAGCCTCGGTCAAAGCATCCACATTTTCCTGCTCGGTACCCTCGGGGTTAAAGCTGAGCATAGCGGTAACACCCTGGGGAACCGTCTTGCTGGGAATGACCACCACATGCTTGGGCGTCAGGGCATCTACCTGCTCGGCAGCCATAATGATATTTTTGTTGTTGGGCAGCACAAAGACCGTTTCCGCAGGCACCTTGTTCACCGCCTCCAAAATGTCCTGGGTGCTGGGGTTCATGGTCTGACCGCCGGAGATAATGCCATCCACGCCCAGATCCTTAAACACATCCGCAAGGCCCTTACCGGCACACACAGAAACCACGCCGAAGGGCTTCTCCGGCTCGGCAATGGTGGGAGCCATCTCCTGCTCGCTCATCACCTTTTCGGTGTGCTGCAGGCGCATATTCTCAATTTTTACCGTGACAAAGGAACCGTAGCTGACGGCCTCATGCAATGCCGTACCGGGGTCATTGGTGTGGACGTGGACCTTGATGATCTCTTCGTCGTCTACCAGCACCAGGCTGTCACCCAGCTCACTGAGGAAGGCACGCAGGGCCTCGGGGTCCTTGTCGTTTTCGCGGGAGATGATAAATTCGGTGCAGTAGGTGAAGGTGATGTCCTCGGTGTCAAAGTCGGAGAAATCCGCCTGCTCCTTCACATCACCGGTTTCCATGCCCTCAGGCACCACGATATCCTCACCACGCAGAGCGGACATCATAGCCTCCAGAGCCACCAGCCAGCCCTTGCCGCCGGCATCCACTACGCCGGCCTTTTTCAGCACCGGGTTTTGGTTCACCGTATTGGCCAGGGCCACCTGTGCCTCCTCAATGGCGGCCTCGTGAACGAACTCAAAGTAGTTGTTCTCCTGGGCGGCCTGGGTTGCCTTGGCAGCAGCCAAGCGGGCAACGGTCAAAATGGTGCCCTCAGCAGGCTTCATAACCGCCTTGTAAGCTGCATCCACACCCTCCTGCAGAGCCGCGGCCCACAGAACACCGTCACAGTTCTCCGCGCCCTTGAGCTTCCGGGAAATACCACGCAGCAGCAAGGACAAAATGACGCCGGAGTTGCCACGGGCACCCCGGAGCATTGCGGAGGCGGAAATGGCAGCGGCCTTTTCCAAAGAGGGGTCCTCTGCCTTGCGCAGGTCCGCGGCAGCGGCATTGATGGTCATGGACATATTGGTGCCGGTATCGCCGTCCGGCACAGGGAATACGTTCAGCTCGTTGAGCTTTTGCTTGTTGATCTCAATGGCGGCAGCCGCGCTGATCATCAGTCGGCGAAAATCTGCGCCGTTAATCGTTTGTCTCAATGGCTTATCCTCCAATGTGTTATCCGATGCTGATGGAATCGACATAAACATTCACATCACGAACCTGGGTGCCGGTGGTGTTGGTGACCACGTAGCGAACCTCGGAGATGATGGAATTGCCCACAGCGGTGAGGTTGACGCCGTACTCTACCATAATGTGCAGCTCGATGGTGATGGTGTCGTCCTCGTGAAATTCCACACGCACACCCTTGCTGGCAGATTCCTTGCGCAGCAGGTGGTAAACGCCGTCCTTCACAGACCGGGCAGCCATACCCTTGACGCCAAAGCAGTTGCTGGCGGCGGTGCCGGCAATATCGGTGTAGACGTTGTCGCTGACACAGACCTTGCCGTTTTCGTTGTTATGAGAAATCATAGTGAAATAACCTCCTTTTTAAACCATGCTGTCTTCCCAGCAGGCAGGGGCGTTCAGGCCCATCATTTTGACAACGGTGGGAGCAACATTTGCAAGGCCGAAAGCGCCGTCCTTCAGCGTCCAGCTTTCATCCTTGTCATAGATAATAAAGGGAACGGGATTCAAAGAGTGGGCAGTACGGACAGAGGTCTTGCCCTTCTTGGTCTCGGTCATCTGATCGGCGTTGCCGTGGTCGGCGGTGATCAGTACCCGGTAGCCGTATTCATCGGCAGCTTTTATAATCTTGCCCAGACCTTCGTCCACACATTCCATAGCGTATACGACGGCCTCCATCACACCGGTGTGGCCCACCATATCGCCGTTGGGGTAGTTGCAGCGCAGGAATTGGAACTTGCCGGAAGCCATGGCGGACACCAGCTTTTCGGTGATCTCCTTGGACTTCATGGCAGGAGCCTGCTCAAAGGGAATGACATCGGAGGGGATCTCCTCGTAAACCTCCAGCTCCTCACAGACCTTGCCGGAGCGGTTGCCGTTCCAGAAGTAGGTCACATGGCCGTACTTCTGTGTCTCAGACACAGCATACTCGGAAATGCCGGCCTGGCACAGCACCTCAGTCAGGGTGTTGGTGATCACAGGAGGCTGGACCAGATAGTTTTCGGGGATATTCAGGTCTCCGTCGTACTGGAGCATACCGGCAAACTTCACGCCGGTGTAGTCACCCCGGTCAAATTTATCAAACTCCTTCCGGTCAAAGGCCAGGGAGATCTCCTGGGCACGGTCACCGCGGAAGTTGAACAAAATCACGCTGTCGCCGTTTTCGATCTTCGCAACGGGTGCGCCGTTTCTGGCCACCACGAAAGCAGGCAGGTCCTGGTCAATGCAGCCGGTCTCTGCCCGGTAGGTCTCGATGGCTTCCTTGGCGGAAGCAAACTGACGGCCCAGTGCCTGCACATGGGTCTGCCAGCCCTTTTCCACCATGCCCCAGTTGGCTTCGTACCGGTCCATCGTCACCTGCATACGGCCGCCGCCGGAGGCAATGGCGTAATCGAAGCCCTCGCCGGACAGCTCTGCCAGCACATCCTCAAGCTGCTGCACATATTCCAGTGCGGAGGTGGCAGGCACATCACGGCCATCCAGCAAAATGTGGCAGTAAGCCTTTTTCACGCCCTCAGCCTTGGCCTGCTTCAGCAGGGCGATCAGGTGGGCAATATTGGAGTGGACGTTGCCGTCAGACAAAAGGCCGATGAAGTGCATAGCCTTGCCGGACTGGGCGTTTACGGAAAGCGCCTTCCAGGTAGCAGACTGGAACAGGCTGCCGCTTTCAATGGACTCACCCACCAGCTTGGCACCCTGAGAGTAAACCTGACCGCAGCCCAGTGCGTTGTGGCCCACCTCGGAGTTGCCCATATCCTCATCGGAAGGCAGACCGACGGCAGTGCCGTGGGCCTTCAGCCAGGTGTGGGGGCAAGACTGCAACAGACGGTCCAGGTTGGGAGTCTTGGCCTGCACGACAGCATCACCGCTGCCGCCGTCACCCTTGCCAACGCCGTCCATGATCACAAGTACAATCGGTTTTTCCATGGAAAAATTCCTCCAAAAATATCAATATGTTAAGTACGCAGATTTATAGCCATACTATTTTACATCATTTTAAGCAACAATACAACTGTTTTTTGAATTTTTGCGGAAGGTGACGAAAAAATACACACTTTTACACCGCATTTTTCATCTATCCACCGGGGAATGTTAAAGAATTATGAAGAAAATGCCCCTTGCGGCTTCACATTTCCGTTTGACACTTTGAAAAAACAGCACCTGCCGTGGTGGGCAGGTGCTGCAGTCTGTCAAAAAACTTGTTTTTCGACAGACTGACAGAGGTCAAAGGAGCCGACAAGACAAACAACTCGAGCCTGTCGGCGTACATAGGTACGGTAAGGCTCGAGTTGTGCAGTAAGTCAAAATGCCTTGCGCAGCAAGCTTTTTTTGCTTTTTACCCCACATCCGTCAAAAATCATAGATTTTTGCCACCTTCTCCCCAAGGAGAAGGCTATTTTTTATTACGCATTTTGACGGTTGGCGGCTTTTTTGACACTCTGCAGCACCTGCCGTGGTGGCAGGTGCCGTTTTCAGGTTATTCAGCGAACGTACTCGATAACCACCCGGCGGTTGGGCTCGGTGCCAACGGAGTAGGTGGTGATGCGGTCGGTATCCTGCAGAGTTGCATGGATCACGTGCCGCTCATAGGCGTTCATAGGCTCCAGGGTGGTGCGGCGGCGAGCCTTGAGCACCTGCTGGGCCTTCTTGTTGGCGTAGCGGCGCAGAGACTCTTCACGCTTTTGGCGGTATTCCTCTGCGTCCACATTGATGCGGATATGTTCCTCCACGGTACGGCCGATGGAGTAGTTGCACAGATGCTGGATGGCATCCAGGGTGTCACCCCGGCGGCCGATCAGGTAGCCCAGATCGTCACCGACCAGCTCTGCCAGATAGGTATCATCGCCCACCTTGCAGGCGTGAGGTACTGCCTGGGAGCCCATATGCTCCAAAAGGCCCTTCAGGAAGACTTCGATCTTCTCCTCCACGCTGCCGGGCTGGGCAGGGGCGTAGACCTTAGGCTCTTTGGGAGCCTTGGGGGCTTCCTTCTTCGGCTCTGCCTTAGGTGCTTCCTTCTTGGGTTCAGCCTTGGGGGCCTCTTTTTTCGGCTCAGGCTTGGGGGGCTCGGCTTTGGGAGCCTCCGGCTTCTTGGGTGCCTTGGGCTTGCTGGAGCGGGAAGCGGCGCCCAGGGCGGACTTGGGTGCTTCCGGCACCGGGTCCGGTGCCTCGTAGGTCACCTGCACCTTGGCAGGGGATGCACCGAAGCCCAAAAATCCGGCCTTGGCCTGGGCCAGCACCTGAACAGATACGCTGTCCCGGTCCATCCCCAATTGGGCCAGTGCAGCCTCAATGGCAAGATCGATGGTCTTGCCGGTGGATACAATACTCTTTTCCATGTTTATTCCTCCGTGATGTCAGAAGCATAGCGGTAGGGATCATAGTTGCGGCCCTTGCAGAAGGGACGCTCAGGAATACCGGACATTACCTGCTTTTCCTCAGGCTCTTCCTCAAAAATACCGCGCTTGGCATTGTATTCCTTCTTGGCAGCAGCCTTGGCTGCCTCCAGCTCCTTCTGCTGCTTCTGCTGCAGCTTCTTTTTACTTGTGTTTTCCGTGATGCCGTCAGGATTTGCGGCCCGGCGCTCGGCACGGATGCGCTCTTTTTCCAGCTCTGCCAGTTCAGCTTCCATAGCCTTCTGCAGACGGATGGCATCTTCCGCGTCATATTCCTTGCGGAATTTCTTGGTCAGGTACATATCGGAAACCGTGGAAACCACGCCCTGAATCAGCCAGTACAGGCTCAAGGCCGCAGGCACACCGAAGCCGATAAAGATGGTCATGATCGGCATCATATACAGCATAACCTTGGAGGTCTGATTGGTCTGAGAATTCTTGGCGGCGTCGGTATCCTGCACACCCTTTTCGTTGGTAACCAGGGAATTGTTGACCTTTTGGGAGATCAGCATGGTGATCATCTGAGAGCCGGCAGACAGCACAGGCAGCAAAAACGCGCCGATGTGCTCCCAGTTCCAAACCCAGTCACTGGCGAAGATGTTGTACTGGGGGATGGCAGCCAGGTCAATGCCCAAAAAGCTAAAATTCAGGCCCTGCAGAGTGCGCTCGCCGATTTCCGGAATGAGGGCCTTCAGTTGATCGGCGATCTCCGGCAGACGGGACGCGGCAATAAGCTGTTCGTAGTAGGTGTTGTTTGCGGAGATCAGGCCGGGAAGCAAACCTTCCACATCGGCAGTGCCTTTGATGGCATTCATAATCTCGCAGGTAGTCTCAAAGCTCTCGTGGAGCATATAAATGATGGGCTGACGGATTACGGCATACAAAGGAAACAGCACCAGCATGGGAAGCAGGGACCACAGACAGCCACCGCCCATGGATACGCCCTCTTCCTTGTAAAGGGCCTGAATGGCTTCGTTTTGCTTTTGCTGATCGTTTTCGTATTTCTTTTGGATATACTGCAGCCGGGGAGTCAGCCGGGACATCTTCATGGTGGAACGCTTGCTTTTTGCGGTAGCAGGCATCAGCACCAGCTTCACGATGATGGAGAACAGGATCAATGCCCAGCCGTAGCTGGAGGTGAGCTGATACAAAATATCCAGCAAATAGCCGAAGGGAATCTGGATCAGATCAGCAAAGTTAAATGCAAGAATCATAAGTTTTCTCCTTAGGGTACGGGGTCGTGACGGTCACCTTTATAAAAAGGGTTGCATCGAAGCAGCCGGCGCAATGCCAGCCAGCCTCCCTTCAGGGCCCCATATTTGGTAATGGCTTCATAGGCGTATGCAGAGCAGGTAGGTGTAAACCGACAAGCAGCGGGGGTGTATGGAGAGACGGACCGTTTGTAAAAACGGATCAGGCCAAGAAGAAGCTTTTTCATTGCAGGATCCCTGCCTTTTCCGCCAGGGACAGAAAAGCTGCGGTCAGCTTTTGAAAATCTGACCCGACGCAGCGGCTTCTGGCCACCACGACGATGTCCCATCCGGGGGTAAACCGATGCTCGTTGAGACGGTAAACCTCCCGCAGGCGGCGGCGGACCCGGTTTCGGACCACTGCCTTACCCAGCTTTTTGCTGACTGTAAAGCCTACCCGGTTGCCGCCTGTGCGGTTGGGCCTGGCGTACAGAACCAAAAAGCCGTTGGCTTGTCCGACTGTACTGTAAAGTCGCCGGAAAATATGATTCAGCTTCAGGCTGGAAGAAAATTTCATAGTACTCTCTCCAGTTTCAGGAAGTACGTTTGTTTACTCAGAGGAAAGGGGACGGGTGTAGCACAGGGGCATTATAAGCCATGCCGGAGTATATTTTAAAAACCCCGTAAACCCCTCAGTCAGCCTGTTCGGCTGACAGCTCCCCTGCAAGGGGAGCCTGGGCGTTCTTTCATCTACAGTGGTAAAAAAGACCCCAGTGATAGACCACGTTTACCGCGGAGGCTCGCAGTGGAAAATTGGACAGATGGGGGCGCGAGATTTTGTCACAGGACAAGTAACAGATCCGCAGACATACTTTGTGTATGTCAAGGGTCTGTTGCGCAGTACTGGGGCAAAAGATCCGACCAACATCGTTCAATTTTACACAAGAGCCGTAGCCACATAAAAAGGGAGCAGGGCGAATCAGGAAATCGCCCTGCTATCACTCCCGTTTTGCTCTGAGCGAAGCTCATGCTTGCAGGTTTATCAGCCTAAGCTCAGGCAGACAGAACCTTGCGGCCCTTGGCACGGCGGCGGGCAAGAACCTTACGACCGTTGGAAGTAGCCATTCTCTTACGGAAACCGTGGACCTTGGAACGGTGACGGCGGCTGGGTTGATAGGTACGCTTCATAACTGTTACACCTCCTGTCGAAATCACATATGCTCAACAGCCGAAAACGGCCGTAGCAACGCATGGTTATTGACTGTACATAGTCATGCCAATGTATTATAACCGAAAGTTTCCAGAAGGTCAACAATTATTTTTTCACAATTCAGTGTGTGCTTTTTTGGGGAAAAAGCGAACACATCCGCCGTGATCCACAGTCAGCAGCAGCGTGGTTTGTACCGTAGCGTGGTATTGGGAAAGGGTTTTTTGCAGCCAGCGGTGATCCCTTCCGGCTTTTTTCAGGTTGTCGGAGATCACCTGTCCGTCGGAAATGACGGTAATGGGCAGATACTGCTTTTGCACCGGGATGCCGGCCTGTTTGGCGGTGACGGGACATTCCTCGGGGAAGGGAAAGACGGAGAGGTTTCCCCCGGTCTCCAAAATGGCGTACTGTACCAGCGCGGGGTCTAAAATATCCTTTTCCCGGAGTTGGCTGCTCAGTTCATCCAGTGTCACCCGGGTTTTTCGCAGATTTTCATGGAGCAGCTTTCCATTTTCGATCAGGATCACCGGCTTGCCGCACAGCAGTTTTCGCAAACGGATGCTGCGCATAGACAGCCGGGACAGCAAAAGCTCCATTGCCAGCACCGCACCGATGGGGATCAGGCCTACCAGCAGAGGGATATTTTCGTCCTGCATCGGATAGGCGGCGAGGTCCGCCACCACCATAGTGACTACCACCTCCGACGGCTCCATCTGTCCCAACTGCCGTTTACCCAAAAGCCGGATCACCACCATCAGCACCAAATACAGAAACACCGTCCGAAAAAACACGCTCAGCATACCTGTCCCCTTTTATAATAATGTAGTGTCATTATTTCCGAAAAATGGAAGGATATACAAAGTTATCTTCAAATTCCAGTTTATCAAACTGTTGAGAATATCGAATTGCCGCCCTGTGGGCGGCGCAATGCTGCGCATTGCAAGAGAACGGATTGCCACACCAGTGACATCGGTCACTGGTTCGCAATGACACCGCTTTAGGTTTTTGATTTGCTGCAAAAGGAGAAAAAATGTTACGCATCAGCGTTTTTCCTGTTTAACGAAACGGTAGAAACCTACCGACTTGTCATTGCGAGCCAGTGCTCACACTGGCGTGGCAATCCGTTTCCTCGGCATTTGAAAAATGCCATTGCCCGTCAGGGCAATCGGCTCGAAAAATAAAAATTTCGTGATAAAAAATGCAAAAGCCCCAGGGCGCACCTGTGGCTTTTGCAAAGTAAGAGGAAAGGAAAATGAAAAAGATATTTGTAGTATCTATATCGTAATCCCTAAATGTGAAGAAAAAAAGGGAGTAAATTTTAAGATTGTATGAAGTTCAAGATACTTGCTTTTGATTTTGCCCTGTGTTAGAATAAGGCAAAAGATAAAGGAGGGGATTTTGTGCGCCGTTTGTGGGTTTTTTTGATCTGTATCATGCTGCTTTTCAGCCTGAGCATTACCGCCGCCGGTGCGGAATATGCCTCCCAGGTCAACGTGTACGCCACTGTCAGCCCGGACGAAAGCTGTCAGGTCACCTTGACGGTTACGCTGCATATTGAGCAAAATGACGGCTCGCTCCGGTTCCCTGTTCCGTTGGAAGCCACCGGTGTCACCTTAAACGGCAGCCGGGTATGGACCACCAAAACCGATCAGGCACAACTGATCGATCTGTCCAGTGCGCTGCGGAATATGGTAGGCGATTTTACGGTGACGGTAAATTTCAGCCTGCCGGATGTGATCCATACCTCCGCCGCGGAAACTCCGGAGCTGCAGCTTCCTATGCTCTCCGGCTTTGCCTACCCCATCTCTCAGCTTGATTTTTCTGTGACACTGCCCGGCGAGATCGCTGCTAAGCCCGCTTTTTCCAGCGGCTACCATCAGGCCAACATAGAAAAGGACCTGGTCAGTACTGTGACCGGCGCTTCCATTACCGGCCGGTCCTCCGCGGAGCTGAAGGACCACGAGACCCTGACGATGACCCTGGCGGTGGAGGAGACTATGTTCCCCAACGCACCGCTGGTGTTTTACGAGTCTGACGCTGACGATATCGCTATGGGTATTTGCGCCGCGGTGGCCCTGCTGTACTGGCTGCTGTTTTTGCGCTGCAAGCCTGTTCGCCGCCGCCTGAGCACCACGGCTCCGGAGGGCGTCAGTGCCGGTCAGTTGGAGGCCGTGATGACCTTGGGCCGGGCAGAGCTTTCTTTGATGGTTTTCTCCTGGGCACAGTTGGGCTATATTCAGATCGATGCCCGGCGAAAGGACCGGGTCATGCTTTATAAGCGCATGGATATGGGCAACGAGCGTACCGCCTTCGAGCAGCGCTGTTTCCGTAATTTGTTCGGCAAGCGCAACAGCGTGGATACCACCGGACTGCACTATGCCAACCAAAGCAAGGCCGTGCGCAAACTGACGGCCAATCTGCAGCCGCTGGTCCACCCCCGGTCCGGCAACCCCAAGGTGTTCCGGGCACTGTCTGCCCTGATCGCACTGTTTGGCGGTGTATCCTTCGGCATTTCCATGAGCCAGGGCGCAGCCCTGCAGGGCTTTTGGATCTTCGTCACCGCCACTGCCGGCTTGTTTGCCGGTTGGTTTATGCAGGAGACAGTCCGGGAGCTGCTGCTGCGCAAAGGCGCACAGACCGCTTTGGGCCTGAGCGTATCCGTGCTTTGGATCTTGTTGAGCCTGGCGGCCGGGCAGCCCGGTGTGGGCGTGATCGTTATGCTTTCCCAGTGGCTTGCCGGCCTGATGACCTTCTTCGGCGGACGGCGCACCCCGGCAGGTCGGCAGGACTTGGCGCAGATCTTCGGCCTGCGCCGGTATTTGAAAACAGTCTCCCGGGAGGAGCTGCGGCGCATCTGTGAATCCGACCCCGAGTATTTCTTCACCATGGCCCCCTTCGCCCTGGCATTGGGCGTAGATAAAAGCTTCGCCCGGCGGTTCAAGACCGAGCGTCTGCCGGACTGCCCCTATATCACCACCGGCAGCAGCAAGACCCTTACCGCGCCGGAGTGGAGCGCCGTTCTGCGCGGCACTTTGTCGGCTATGGACCGGCGCACCAGAATGCGCCCCCTGGAACGGCTTTTGGAATTACTGGCCCTGCTGAAAAAATAAATCCAATTCCGGGATGGCCCAAGGCCATCCCGGATTTTTACTTAGCAGCCGTTGTTGCTCTGGGCGTTGTTGCCGCAGCCGCAGAACAAAATCAGCAGGATGAAATCAGCCGCAGAATTCTGCGGAAGTTGTTATAATGTACAAGCGGCACAGTTGCTGTTTGTGCATTATGCACAGTATCCCTGGGATACTTTTGAATAACTCAAGCTATTTTCGTTGAAACTGTGTTTTTTATCATATACAATGAACATATCCCAAACGGCGTGGGTTTGAAGCGTGACACGGATTTGTTGCAAATGCATTCTGTGTGCCGTTCAAAATCCTAAGAGAAAAAATGTACCCTTCCAAGAGGGGTCGAAAAGCCAATAAGGAGGAATAACATGAAACAGTTTCGAAAAACCGTAAGCTTGCTGCTGGCAGTCATTTTGCTGGTGAGCGCATTGCCGTTGTCTGCGTATGCCGCAACGGTAATCAGTGAAGTGAATGTGAGCCTGAAGGCCCCTGCAGCCAGCTCCAAGATCACCATCACCACCCAGCCGAAAAACACCTATGCCAAGTCCGGGGCAACTGCCAAGATCACAGTGGCCGCCACCGGCAAAGGCTTAAAATATCAGTGGCAGTACCGCACATCTTCCACCGGAAGCTGGAAGAACGCCACCGCTACCGGCAACAAAACAAAAACACTTTCTGTACCCGCAACAATCTCCCGTCACGGTTATCAGTATCGCTGCGTGATTACCGACGGAAACGGCAACAAGGTAAACACCAAAGTGGTAACCCTGTATGTGCTCGGTATCAAGACCCAGCCTGCAAACAGGAATGTAACCAGCGGAACGGTCGCAAAGTTTACCGTATCGGCCACAGGCGGCGGACTGAAGTATCAGTGGCAGTACCGCACATCTTCCACCGGAAGCTGGAAAAACACTTCTGCTACCGGTAGTAAGACAAACACAGTAGCTGTGCCCGGAACGGTTTCCCGCGACGGCTATCAATACCGTTGCCGTATTACAGATGCCGCAGCCAATACAGTTTATACCAAAACGGTCAAACTCAATGTGTTTGGCATTCAGTCCCAGCCGGAATCGGTTGTGGCGAAAGTAGGTTATGAAGTTGGCTTTAGTGTTGTGGTCACCGGTGGAACAAAACCCTATACCTATACCTGGCAGCAATACAACAGTGAAACCGGCAAATGGGTAACGGCTGTGGGCGAAGTGCTTACAGTGGGCCTGCAGAATATGCTGAATGTTTCCGTTACCAAGAACACCTATAATACCAAGTATCGCTGCATAGTCACCGATGCAAAGGGCAACCGAATTCAGTCGCAAACGGTTGTGGTGTACAAACAGACACCCTTCAGCATCACAATGCAGCCGGAATCGGTTGCGGCGAATGTAGGTGATGAAGCCGGCTTTGGCGTTGTGGTCACCGGCGGAACAAAACCCTATACCTATACCTGGCAGCAGTACAACAGCGAAACCGGTAAATGGGTAAAGGCCGTAGGCGAGGTGCTGACAGAGGGCCTGCAGAATATACTGAATGTAGCTGTGACCAAGAACAACAATGGAACAAAGTACCGCTGTGTGATCAAAGATAAGGATGGTAACAGCATTACTTCTAATGTTGTAACCCTGAAGCTAAAATAAGCTTATCATCATTCCGGGATGGCGGTAGCCATCCCGGAATGCTTTTTGTGCAGATTTGAAATGATAATTTACACTTTTGTACAGAAAGCACAGGAAATATTGAAGTTTCTGCAAAAGCTGTTATACTGTAGGTAAGGGAGGGATCGGTATGGCTGGACACACTATGAAAATATGCCAATATGAAAAATATCGGATGTCCCGGCTGATCTGTATCAACGAGCTGGTTTCGGCAGACTATGTCCGTGGCGGTCTTTCGCCCTCACCCCATGTCCACCGGGATGCCTGGGAGCTGGGCTGCTGCATTTCCGGCACTGCCCAGATCTACTACGGCAAGCGCTCCATTGTTTTAAAGGAGCAGGAGGCCTTTTTTATTCCGCCGGGGGTCAATCACAGCTTTATGCTGGATGACGATCCTGCCAACACTGTGTTTGTGGTGTCCTTTACCTGTGCGGACGGACCGATCCGGCTGCTGCGCAGCCGCACCTTGCAGATGACGCCTCAGCAAAAGCAGTTGATCGATCAGACCATTCAGGAGCTGATGGAGGCTTTTTCCAGAAACTGCCCTGGGCTGCGAATGTACCACTTTGAGCCTAATCCCGACGCCCCCCTGGGGGCAGAGCAAATGGTTTTGTGCCATTTGGAGCAGCTTCTGATCAGCTTTTTGCGCAGCGTAACCATGCGTAAGGGCGTGGTGATCAGTGAGAACCACTTTGAACAGGCCATCGGCAACTACCAGATCGATGCAGTCCGCCGGTTTATCCGGGAGCACCTACAGGAGGATCTGTCGGTAGACGCACTGGCAAAGGAATTTCACTATAGCCGCACCCGGCTTTCCGTGCTCTTTAAGGAAGCCACCGGGCAAACTATCAATGCCTATATTACCGATCAGCGCATTGCCAAGGCCAAGCGGCTGCTGATCGAAGGCAAGCTGTCCATGGCCCCGATATCCCGGGCGGTGGGCTACAGCTCACCCCAGTATTTCTCCCGCCGCTTTACGCAGACCGTCGGCTGCGTTCCCAGTGAATTTTTGGCACAGTCCCCCGAAGGAATTGCCGAATAGGAAGCCTGACCGGTTCAGGCTTCTTTTTTTGCGTTTGAATGGCAATCAACTTCCTTTTTGCCGTTCAAAAATAATTTATAATTTATCCTCTTGACAATTTTAGCACTCTATTGTATAGTGTGCTTAGCACTCAGGTGCAAAGAGTGCTAAACCCCAAAGGAGCGTGAACAGCAATGGAACTGACCGAACGGAAAAAGAAGGTTTTGCGCAGTGTTGTGGACCTGTATATCCGCACCGCTGAGCCGGTAGGCTCCAAGCTGATCACAGAGCTGCCGGATATGAATTATTCCTCTGCCACCATCCGCAGTGAGATGGCAGACCTGACCGCCATGGGTTATCTGGAGCAGCCCCACACCAGCGCGGGCCGTGTGCCCTCCGCCGCAGGCTACCGGCTGTATGTGGATGAGCTGATGGCGGACTACCGGCTTTCCCTGGACGAAACCAAATCCATCAGCACAGCCATCGAGGAAAAGATGCAGCAGGTGGATAAGATGGTGGAAAAAGTGGCAAAATTGGTATCACAAGCCACCGATCTTCCGGCCATTTCCGTTGCCTCCCGTTACGGCGGCGTCACCGTCAGCCGCTTCGACCTGATCCTGGCCGGGGCTGGCAGCGTGATCTTGGTGCTGATGCTTTCCAATGACGAAGTGGTCAACAAGCTGATCAAATTGCCGGTACAGCTGGAAGAAACCGATTTGAAGCTTCTGTCTGCGCTGCTGAACGCCACGATGACGGGGCTTTCTGTGCAGGAATTTGATCAGAGCCTTTTGGATCGGATCATGCGTTCCGCCGGAGCAGGCTCCTGCCTGGTACCGGTGATCATGGAATTTACCACCCAGACACTGGAGCGTCAGACCCGTACCAATATGGCGGTTGCCGGTCAAATGCGGCTGCTGGGGCACCCGGAGTACCGGGATGTAGATAAGGCCCAACGGCTTATGACCACCCTG
Source organism: Oscillospiraceae bacterium (assembly GCA_017435615.1). Taxonomy (GTDB): domain Bacteria; phylum Bacillota; class Clostridia; order Oscillospirales; family Oscillospiraceae; genus Faecousia. Next base: position 27,573 of record JAFSET010000087.1, read on the forward strand.
GATGAAGAAGCCCTGTCCAATCTTCCGGCGGTGATGCAAAACGCCAACGGCACCCAGGTGCTGGTAGGCGCGGAGAACGTGGCCCGGGAGCTGAAGGACACCAGCGTGGTCATGACCAAGTTTGATATTGGCGAAGGTATGCAGGGCATGATCGGCGTGGTGGGTCCCACCCGGATGGACTACGCCAAGGTGACCGCCCGGCTGAGCTATTTCGCCGAAAGTCTTTCAAAAATGTTTGCAAAGCCGGAGCAGGCCCAGCTTCCTGAGGCAAAGTCCGGTAAGGAGGAGCAATAATGGCAAAAAAGGAAAAGAAAGAGCAGCCTCAGCAGGAGACGCCTGTCGAGGAAACACCGGTAGAGGAAGTTCCTCAGGCAGATCCCTGGGAGGAAAAATACAACGCTGAGCACGACGCATATTTGCGCCTGGCTGCGGACTATGATAACTTCCGCAAGCGTACAATCAAAGAGAAGGAGCAGTCCTACGGCAACGGCAAGGCCGACGCGGTAGAAAAGCTGCTGCCGGTGTACGATAATTTAGAGCGCGCACTGAATCAGCCCACTGAGGATGCCGCCTACAAAAAGGGCGTGGAAATGACCATGACCCAGCTTGTGTCCATTTTCACCAGCCTGGGCGTGGAGATCTTCGGAGAAGTGGGAGAGACCTTTGACCCCAACATCCACAATGCGGTGATGCACACCGAGGATGACTCTGCAGCAGAGAACACCATCACCCAGGTGTTCCAAAAAGGCTTTAAGCTGGGTGAAAAGATCGTGCGCTTTGCCATGGTGCAGGTGGCGAATTAATTTGGTCCCTAACCTGATCTTGGCCAGAACGGCCAAAGGGAATAATACCGTATACATTTTTTCATGAATATAGGAGGAACACATTATGAGCAAGATTATCGGAATTGATCTGGGTACCACCAACTCCTGCGTTGCAGTGCTGGAGGGCGGCGAACCCATCGTCATCGCCAATGCCGAGGGCGGCAGAACCACCCCTTCTGTGGTGGCCTTCTCCAAGACCGGCGAAAGAATGGTTGGCCAGGTGGCAAAGCGTCAGGCTGTGACCAACGCTGACCGCACCATTTCTTCCATCAAGCGTCACATGGGCGAAAACTACCACGTCAATGTGGACGGCAAGAGCTACACCCCCCAGGAGATCAGCGCCATGGTGCTGCAGAAGCTGAAGGCCGATGCCGAAGCTTACCTGGGCCAGAGTGTCACCGAAGCAGTCATCACCGTGCCTGCTTACTTCTCTGACGCACAGCGTCAGGCTACCAAGGATGCCGGCAAGATCGCAGGCCTGGAAGTTAAGAGAATTATCAACGAGCCCACTGCCGCTGCCCTGGCTTATGGCCTGGACAAGGAAAGCGAGCAGAAAATCATGGTTTACGACCTGGGCGGCGGTACCTTCGACGTTTCCATTCTGGAAATCGGCGACGGCATCGTGGAAGTGCTGGCCACTGCCGGTGACACCCGGCTGGGCGGCGACGACTTCGACCAGAGAGTCATGGACTACCTGGTTGCCGAGTTCAAGAAGGCTGAGGGCGTGGACCTGTCCAAGGACAAGGTTGCTATGCAGCGTCTGAAGGAGGCTGCCGAGAAGGCTAAGATCGAGCTGTCCGGCATGACCACCACCGCTGTGAACCTGCCGTATATCACCGCCGATGCCACCGGCCCCAAGCACCTGGACGTGACCCTGACCCGGGCCAAGTTCAACGAGCTGACTGCCGACCTGGTGGAGCGGACCATGAAGCCTGTCCGTCAGGCAATGTCCGACGCGGGCCTGAAGGCCAGCGACCTGCACAAGGTCCTGCTGGTTGGCGGTTCTACCCGTATCCCCGCTGTTCAGGAGGCTGTTAAGGGCATCACCGGCAGCGAAGGCTTCAAGGGCATTAACCCCGATGAGTGTGTTGCGCTGGGCGCTGCCATCCAGGGCGGTGTTCTCACCGGCGATGTGAAGGATGTGGTTCTGCTGGACGTCACTCCCCTGTCTTTGGGTATTGAGACCATGGGCGGTGTCTTCACCCGCCTGATCGACCGTAACACCACCATCCCCACCCGTAAGAGCCAGATCTTCTCCACCGCCGCTGACAACCAGCCC
>JAFSET010000088.1 GCA_017435615.1 Oscillospiraceae bacterium
TCTGGGCATACTATCCCTAAAAGGATGTGAACGAATGGCATATAAACGCGGATTTATTCCATACGCACTGGCTGCTCTTTTGATTGGTCTGGTTGGCGGCTTTTCCACGGTTTTAGGACCGGCTTTTGTACAGGACATTGGGATTTCCTATAATAATACTACCTGGACCGCCCTGGCACAGGCCATGTCTACGGCAGCCTGTGCGCCCATTCTCGGCAAAGTTGGAGATGTGATCGGACGCAGAAAGACTCTGCTCTTGGGTATTGCGGTATTCACCTTAGGCAATGTACTGTCCGCCTTTGCAAACTCTCTTGTATTTATGATGATCGCCCGATTTATCGTAGGTGTTGGCACAGCAGCTATGGGGCCTGTAATCCTTGCCTATATTGCAACGGAGTTTCCACAGGACAAAATCGCGAAGGGATTTTCCCTATATATGCTGCTCTCCAGCGCATCGGTGATCATCGGACCAACCATTGGCGGACTGATCGTTTCTTCTTACGGATGGCGAACCATGCTGTGGGTATGTGTTGCCATTTGCGCTGCTGTTTTTGCCGGCTGCGTCCTCACTTCCCGAAACCAAGTATCCACGAGAAAGCCACTACAAGACTTTGATGTTACCGGTGCTGTTTTGATTCTGATCTTCTTCAGCCTGCTGCTGTGTGTTCCCTCTTTCGGGCAAAACTTCGGTTGGACATCCACACCGTTTCTCATTGTGCTGATTCTTGCAATTGTCAGTCTGGTGGGCCTTGCCTTTGCGGAAAGAAAAAGTTCCCATCCCATCCTGTCGGGCAGCTTTATCAAGCGGAATGCTTTTATCTTAAGTGTGCTGGCTCTATTTTTGACCCAGGGACTCATGCAGGCAAACATGACAAACACCATCGTCTTTGTCAACTACACCCAGCCGAACAATACCGCCATTTCCGGCTATGCCATCTCCGTGATGTATGTGGGTATGTCCTTGGGTGCGGTTATTTTGGGGCCGCTGGCAGACAAATTTGATCCTAAGCGGATATTGGTGAGCTCTTTTTTGCTCACCGGTATCGGATGCGGAATCCTGTTGCTGTTCACAGAAGTTACCTCCGTACTGTTGCTGATGGCATCCCTTGGTGTCCTTGGCTTCGGTCTGGGAGGAAACGGTACCATCTTTATGAAAGTTGTCCTTTCTGGATTGACACCTCAAAAGGCGGGCGCAGGTACGGGGACCTACGGCTTGTTCCGGGATCTGGCAGCACCTTTTGGTGTAGCCGTGTTTGTCCCGTTGTTTACCAATCAGATCACAGGAAGAATCTCCGCAGGCACAGCGGAATCTGCTGCTGCAGTTGCATCCATTCATTACCTGGCAATCGCAGAGCTGCTGTGTGTAGCATTAGGTATTGTGGCGGTTGCATTTCTGCCAAAGCGAAAAGTTATAAAGGAGAACTAACATGAGATTAAAAGACAAAGTCATTCTGGTAACCGCCTCCACCCGGGGAATTGGCCTCGCTATTGTAAAGAAATGTGCCCAAGAAGGTGCTATGGTCTATATGGCCGCCCGGGATATGGAACGGGCACAGGAAATCGCGAACACACTGGGCAGTGTAAAATGTGTGTACAATGATGCCACCAAACCGGAAACCTTTACCTCTATGGTAGAGGATGTGGTGCGAGATGTAGGCCGTATTGATGTACTGGTCAACAACTTCGGCACATCCAATCCCGGTAAGGATTTGGATTTTGCCAATACAGATCCGCAGATATTCCTGGACACAGTAAATCTAAACCTGAGAAGTGTCTTTATGGCAAGTCAGGCTGCGGTAAAGCACATGGCAAAGCAAGGCGGTGGCAGTATTATCAACATTTCCTCTGTGGGAGGCCTTGTGCCGGATATTTCCCAGGTTGCTTACGGTACCAGCAAGGCAGCCATCAATTATCTGGCAAAACTCATCGCCGTTCAGGAGGCCAAGCACCATATCCGGTGCAACGCTGTCCTTCCTGGTATGACCGCAACGGAAGCAGTGGAAAAGCATCTGTCTGATGATTTCCGGAATCTGTTCATGAAGCATATCCCTTTAGGCCGTATAGGCCTGCCGGAAGAGATTGCGGAAGCAGTGTGCTATTTCGCCAGCGATGCATCTGCCTACACCACCGGTCAAATTCTCACCGTATCCGGCGGTTTTGGATTGGCTACTCCCGTCTATGGCGATTTAGCAAATAAGGACAGCAAACGATAATGCAGTAAAAACCACCCATGCTGATCAAGAGTGCATAAAACGGGCAAGTCAGATCTTTCGTAATGCAATTAAGGATGCGTAGAAACCGACACAAAACCGTAACGGGCCATAAAAAACCGACACAAAACACCCACCGCAAGCCACAGCAAGCAGCGGTAGGCAAATCCGAAAAGTCCTTGATACACAAGGGTTTTATCCAATAATTTACGATAAGAGGCGCAAGGCAAAAATCGCTTCAAAATAGTTGGTAAGGATGAGGTCGTTTAGGGCTCCCACGAAACTGTAGTTTCGTGGGAGAACGCAGAGTGTCAAAAAAGTACCTTTTTCCGAAAACGCGTGTCATTCCGAGGAGCGAAGCGGCGTGGGAATCTGTTCCTAAAAGTATATGCTTTCACTGGAAAATACGCAAAACGGAATGTTTTGAGAAACGGATTGCCACGCCAGTGTGATCACTGGCTCGCAATGACAAGGTTTTTCGACAGTTTGAAAAGTGGGGGCAACGCCCCCACTTTTATGCTTCTAAAAGGGCTTTGTATTTGTAGGCGGTAGTGCGGCTGATATCGCTTAAGTCTGCCAATTCGCTGATGTTCAGCTGCCCGTTTTTATGGGCGGGATAGTGCCGCAGAAATACGGCGAGGATGTCCTTTTTGATACCGCATGGCATCCTTCTTCTCAGGAAATGACCGCAGAGTCTTCCGTTTCACCGAAACGGGCTGTACCCTGTTGCAAAAATGCGGCGGATGTGGGTATTCACATCCGCCGCATTGACTATATAAAAATTACTCGATCTCCAGATCAGCTTTGATAGAATCGACCCAATCCAGCACATCACCGTACCAGGCGATCATTTCATTGAGCTTCTCTTCTGTGATCTCCGCGTCGCCCTCCAGGACTTCCTTATGCTGAAGCAGTACGTCCGCCATTTCATTCATGGTGTCGAATACTTCCTGTGCATAACCGTCGGGGTTGGCATTGATGATGTTGGCCACTTCATCAAAAGCAGTGCTGGCCTGATTGAACGCATCAATAGCAGGCTGCTTGTCAGGACCGCCACAGGCGACCAGGGAAAGGCCCATAACCAAAATGAGTAAAAGGGCAGCAATTTTTTTCATTGTAATTTTCCTCCAAATTCTTTCTTTGCAGCCGGTAGGCTTATTGGGATTATAAGCTAATATGGCACAAAATGATTGGAAACGCACCAATCGCACAAAAAATGTACCGAATCGACAGTCTCTATCGTTTTATACAAAATCAAACAGAAAGCCGGAGGATAAATTCTTCCTGCTGCACAGCAAATGAATATACACCGCCATAGCGCTCAACGATCGCACAAATACTCTGCACGCCAATTCCGTGATCGGGTCTGTCGGATACAGGTATCCCATTTTCAAAGCGTACCGCTTCCCTGCTGGGGTTTCTTACCTGCAAAAAAAGTCTTCCTTCCCGTTCAAATATCTGCACATCAACGGTGCAAACAGCTCCTGCAGCGGCAAGAGGCTGACAGGCATTTAACGCGTTTTCCAGCGCATTGGAAAGCAGAACACACAGGTCACTGTCGGATACCGCAACAGCAGCCGGAAGTGCTGCCTGAACTTTCATTTGAACGCCGCACTTCTGTGCCCTTGCAGCGAAAGCGGATAATATCAAATTGGCTGCTTCGTTTTCACAGTAACACTGCACCTTCTGTGCTTCAATTTCCCGGCAAATTCCTGCAATGTAGCTCTGCGCCTGTTCTGTCTGTCCGTTTTCAATACAGGCAGAAAGATACTGCAAATGATGACGCAGATCGTGACGGTACTGACGAGCCAGGGCCTGAGAATCCCGAAGGGCTGTGATCTCCCGGACAGACTGGCTGAGCTGGGCATCCAGGACCTTCTGCGCCTGCTGAAGCTGAAAACGTTTTTGGTCTTGCTTGGAAAGATACAGCAAAAACACCAAATACGCTGCGCAGCAAACAAATGGCATAAACTCTATCACGACATATCCGCCGCTTATGAGAAGATCTGTATAGACCGTAGTCAGATAGTCAAAAGCATAGTATACCGCCGGAATGACACAGAACTGCGCACGTATTTTGGCCGGATGATGGGCCAATTGCCGAAATGCGGGCGCAACAAATTTTAGCAAAATCAACAAAAGCGGTATGGTCATCAGCAACTGCACCGTGTTGTGCACCAATTCCCCACCGGAAACCAACGCAACGATCAGCAATGCGATCCACCGTCGAAGCTGGCAGCATAAATAGGCACAAAAAACACTGACTACAGACCACATCAGATCCTTGCTCAGAGTATACAGCACCAAAATCAGCGGAATATGCACAGCAAGCGGATACACTTTTTGCAGAAAATCAGCACCCCAAAAAGCATAGATCGCCCCTTGCAGCAGAGGTAACCATAACGCAAAGCACCAAAACACCAATCGGTTTCGAGGGGTATTGTTCACATTGCAGAAAGCCGCTGACAGCACACTGCCAAATATGCTTACCGCGAAACCGTCCAGCAAAAATATATATGTATTCACATCATCACCTGCCTGCTTTGAAAGGCATATTCCAAATACGTCTGCTTCAGCTCCTGGTATTTTCCGCGTGGAATCGGAATATTCGCCATACAACGCATGGTAATCGCCCGGTAGGAAAGTTTTCGCACATGTTCCAAATTCACAAGGTATGACCGATGGGGTCGAACAAATCCTCCATACAGCTCCAACCGCCTGCTTAATTCATCCAGGCTGCCGATGCTTTCCAGCACCTCTCCATTGGTCAAATGAAGAAATAAGGTGCGGTGAATGACCTCGCAATATTCCACTTTTCGCAGTTCGATCCGGGCAATCCCGCTTTTACACCGTAAAATCAAGCTGTCCGAACGTTCCTTGTCACACGCCGAAACGGCCGCGTCCATCAGGCGAAAAAAGCTATGCTCGGAAACAGGCTTCAGTTGATAATAATAGGCACCGACCGTATAAGACTGCACAGCATATTCCGAAGAGGACGTCAGAAAAATAATTTTTACGTTACTGTCATAATTGCGAATTTCCTGTGCCGTGTCCATCCCGTTCTCGCCAGGCATCATAACATCTAAAAAAATAATATCAAAGCACTTGCCTCTTTCAATTTCCGCCATCAGTTCCAGTGGGCTGTGAAAGGCAATGCAGTCGATTTCCCGATTGCGCTGCGCACGGTATTGGGCCGTGAGTTCGCAAAGCTCCTTCAACACAGATACTTCGTCATCACAAAATGCTATTTTTATCAACCTTGATCACCTCCCTGCTATGCTGTACAGTATAAGCCGTTTCTACGGGTAGAGTCAAGATTTTTTTCACATCCTCGAAACGGTTCCGCACATATGTTACCCCCCAAAGGCAGACATTGCAAAAATATGGATCGTATCCGCAGTTCTGTAAAAAATGACAACTGGCTGCTGACTTTGAATATACACAGTTGTATAATACTATAAAAAAAGCAAAAGCAGTTGACAACTTCTTTTCCCCGTGATAATATGTGGTAAACCAAATCGCCTTGATAGAGGCGCGGGCTTCATCAGTACTTTTCGGTAAGGCCAGGCAGCCGCCGCAAAGGAAAGGGAATACCGCCGAAGCTCCACAGGTGCCTGAGCCTGTGCTGCTGGGTCGGCAGAGAATATCTGCCGGACTGTCACAAAGTTCTTTGTGAAGCGCTATCGGTGCAGTGTATGTTCAGTAGGATACTGGTCGTTACTGTCGGATCGCTTTGCGGGCGATCCGGTTTTTATTTGGCTAAAGGCCTAAATCAGAAAGGAAAAGAATTATGAGAAGACTGATCGCATTGACCCTGGCCCTGTTGATGGCCCTTTCCCTGTGCGCCTGCGGCGGAGAAGCCGCAAAGCTGGATGTATCCACCGCCAAGAGCATTGCCGATTTGAAGGGTGCGAAGATCGCAGCCCAGAGCGGCACCTTCCACGCCGATGCCATGCTGCAGATCCCCGAAGTGCAGAGCCAGACTCTGCCCGAGTTTGCCGATCTGCTGACTGCCCTGAAGGCCGGCACCATCGACGGCTACATTGCTGAAGAGCCCACCGCCATTGAGGCCTGCCTGAGTGACGAATCCCTGGCCTATCTGCATTTGGTGAACAACGACACCGGCTTTACCGCCACCGACGCTGATGTGGGCATTGCTGTCGGCCTGAAGACCGGCAACGAGCTGCGTGATCAAATCAACACAATTTTGGATGAGATCTCCACCGAGACCCGTTCCGAGCTGATGAACCAGATGGTTCAGCTCTCTGCCGGCAAGGAAGTCACCTCCCTGGCCCTGACCAGCGAAGCTCCTGCCAACCCCACCGGCACACTGAAGGTTGCCATGGAATGTGCATATGCTCCCTTTAACTGGACCGAAATGGACACCCCCTCTGTGGGTGCTGTTGCCATCAGCGGTGAAGGCAAGGAGAATATGTATGCCAACGGCTATGATGTGCAGATCGCGCAGTATGTGGCCAACAAGCTGGGTATGACCCTGGAGATCTACGCCATCGAGTGGGACGGCCTGATCCCTGCCCTGGATTCCGGTGCTGTGGATGCCATTGTTGCCGGCATGAGCCCCACCGCCGAGCGTGAGGAGCAGATCGACTTCACCAATGTGTACTACTCCTCCAATCTGGTTGTGATCTACAAGAAGTAATATGACACAGTTTTTTAACGACGTTATTCAAATCGTAGCGAAGCACTACCCTTTCCTGCTGCGTGGCATCGGATATACGATGCTCATTGCCCTGGCAGGCACCCTGATCGGTCTTCTGATCGGTTTGGCTACAGGTGTTTTACGGACCTGTCCGCTGTCGAAAAATGGATTTGTCCGTATGCTTCAAAAGCTGCTTAACGGAATCATCGCTGTCTATGTTGAAGTATTCCGTGGCACACCTATGATGGTGCAGGCTATGGTTATCTACTGGGGCTATGCCTATGCAACCGGCGGCTCTACCCTGCCCCTGATCCCCTCCGGTATTATTATCGTTTCCATCAATACCGGCGCGTACATGGCAGAAATCGTCCGTGGCGGCATCATCTCCATTGACAAAGGTCAGTTTGAAGGTGCTGCGGCGGTGGGTATGACACACTGGCAGACTATGCGGCATATTATCCTGCCACAGGTGCTGCGGAACATTCTGCCCTCTGTTGCCAACGAGTTTGTGATCAACATCAAGGACACCTCTGTACTGAACGTGATCGGCGTAACGGAGCTGTACTATTTTGCAGGCATTATCAAGCGCGAAAGCTTCCAGACCTTCCAAACCTATTTGGTGGTCTGCGTGATCTACTTCGTTCTGACCTTCACGGTGACCCGGATCCTGCGGCTGATCGAAAAGAAGCTCCAAGGCTCCGACAGCTATGTGATCTGCGGCTCCCAGTCCGATCCCAATGCGGAGATCCGTGTGCCGAAAAAGCAGGAGGTACCCAATGACTGATCATAGCCCTGTAATTGAAATCAAAGGCCTGTGCAAAAGCTTCGGCAGCGTTGATGTGCTGAAAGGCATCGATATGCAGGTAAATGCCGGCGAAGTGGTCGCCATCATCGGTTCCTCCGGCTCCGGCAAAAGCACCATGCTGCGGTGCGTCAACCTTTTGGAAACGCCTACCGGCGGACAGATCCTTTGGCACGGCAAAAATGTTCAGACCGAAATCGAATCCATCTACAAATACCGCGCAAGTGTCGGTATGGTGTTCCAGCAATTCAATCTTTACAATAACCTGACTGTCCTGCAAAACTGTACTCTGCCCCAGATCAAGGTCCTCGGTCGCAGCAAGGCAGAAGCGGAAAAGACAGCCAAGGATTATTTGGAGCGTGTTGGGATGCTCCCCTATCAAAACGCCCGTCCGTCCCAAATTTCCGGCGGTCAAAAGCAGCGTGTGGCCATTGCCAGAGCGCTGGCTATGAACCCGGAGGTGCTTCTGTTCGACGAACCTACTTCCGCACTGGACCCCGAAATGGTCGGCGAAGTGCTGTCCGTTATGCAGCAGCTTGCCAACGAGGGCATGACCATGCTTGTGGTTACCCACGAAATGGCCTTTGCCCGGGATGTTAGCAGCCGGGTGGTTTATATGAACCAGGGTGTGATCTGCGAGGAAGGTACACCGGAGCAGATCTTCGGCAACCCTCAGAAGCAGGAAACCAAGGAATTCCTGGCCCGGTTCCGGAATAACTAAACAACATATTTACCCCGGCTGTAGGGCGTTCAGACGCCTCACAGCCGGGGTTTTATGATATGTTCACTTCCTATGCAGCCGGAATAAATCCATTTTGACTGTCAGGGAATTTGCCGGGTAAGCTCATCCAGGATGCCCAGATCCCAGGCCAAACGGGACAGAACATACTTATCCCGGATGTCCTTGGTTGCCTGGAACGTAGTACGGGCACAATCCGTATCCACCCCCAGGGTGTTTAAATCCGTGCTGATGCCGATCACATGGAGCAGCTTTGCCATATCTTCCGAAGCAGGCAGCTCTTCTTCCATGATTTGCAGGATCGTATTCCAGTTTTCCGCAATAATTTGAAATCTTGCAGGGTGGGTATCTTTTCGATACTTGCCCTCTTTCTTTTCCAGAGAGATCATAGCTTCCGCGCCTTTTCCCAGGAACTGACGTAGAGTCTGTTCCCAAGCTGCCTGATCAAAGGCACTTACATAGGCGCTTGCTTTTTCATAATCCGGCGTTATCGTTTTTACAGTTTCATAGAGCTTGATGGCGTGGTAGGTGGCCATAGCGCATTGAATACCGTGGAAGTCCACGTTTGTTCCAAATTCCACACCACGCATATCCCACACATGGCTGAAATAATGCTCCACGCCGGAAGCAGGACGGGATACACCGGCATACGCCATTGCCACACCACCGATGACCAGTCCTTCAAAGACAGCCTTCACCGCTTCCTTGTCCCGTATCAGCAGACCTTCCGCATTGTCCACACACCTTTTCAAGGCTTGCCGGACAAGCTGGGCTATCTCTTCACAGTAGTATTCACCGGTGATCAAATGGGCAATCCGCCACTCGCAGATGCTCACATATTTCGCAAGCATATCCCCCAGTCCGGAGGCCATCATTTTGGTTGGTGCCTGACACAGCACATCCAAATCACCGATAATCACATCGGCGCACTTGCTGGGCAAAGAAGTTTTCAGGCCGTCACGTGTCATTGAGGAGGTAGCAGAAGCATATCCATCCATGGAAGGCGCGGTTCCCACAATGATATAGGGTTTTCCTGCCACATTGGCAACGATCTTGCCGATATCATTGATAACGCCGGAGCCCACACCAATGACCACATCGCAGTCCGCCTCATAATACATAACCGCTCTGCCTACACTGTGCTCATCCGGCTCCAGGGCAGCCTCATCAAAAATACAACCGGCGATCTTCACGCTGTTTTGAATGATCTCTGTTACAACCTTGCCTGCAGCGGTGTATGTATTTTCGTCAGCAATCAAAAACACCTTTTTGGCATGATATTGTGCTAACAGTCGGGGCAGCTCCTGCAAAGCACCTTCCTTGACAATGACCTCGGAATTAAAAATATGCTGTTTGCCGCATTTACAGTTTACTTGTATCTCCATGAATTCAACCTCAATTATTGACAATTTACTTTCGATGCAAAAGGATCATAATTGCAACAACATACCTCTCAGGGCATATAATTAAAAAAGTAAAAATCGACAAGCTTCTATCGAAACTTGTCGATTTTGGCGGAGAAGGAGGGATTTGAACCCTCGATACCCTTTTGGGGTATACACGATTTCCAATCGTGCGCGCTCGGCCAGCTACGCGACTTCTCCAAATGTCGCAGTTTTTAACCGCCTGAGTATATTACATTATTTACGGTAATTTGTCAAGTACTAAAATGCATTTTTCTCATATTTTTGTTTTCACAGTAACCGTATAAAAATTTGTTGACATTCTTCCAAAAAACCGATATAATAACATCCGATGCTACTGTGGCTCAGTCGGTAGAGCAGCTGATTCGTAATCAGCAGGCCGCCGGTTCAAGTCCGGCCAGTAGCTCCAACAAAAAACGCACTTTTGTCTATCGACAAAGGTGCGTTTTTTGAATGATGTTTGCCTTCGGCAAATGATGTCGTTTCACTAATGATGCCGCTGACGCTAATGATGTCGGCTTCGCCTAATGTTTTGCGGCAAACATCGCATCATTGCGAGTGAAACGAGCAACATCATTATGCGGAGCATAACATCATATCGCCGTAGGCGATGCATCATTGAATTGTTCTGAATTTTATGATATAATTAAATCAAGGGAGGCGATTTTATGAAAGAAAATAAGCTCGCAGAACTATCAATGGAGTTTTCTGTGGATATTATAAACCTTGTAAAGCAACTAAAAGAAAATCGGGAAGCCATTATTTCTAACCAAATCGGCAGAAGCGGAACGAGCATCGGTGCCAACATCCACGAGGCACAGTATGCACAAGGCAAGAAGGATTTTATTTCTAAACTGGAAATTGCCTTGAAAGAAGCAAGTGAAACAGGTTATTGGCTTGAGTTGTTGCACAGGACCAACTACATTGACGAA